>DQLG01000733.1 GCA_015660315.1 Candidatus Latescibacterota bacterium | reverse complement strand
ATATTTGAAAGCCTGTTCCACCTCACAACCGATATCACTCTATTGGAGCTTTCAGACCTCAACCGCCCGCTATTGCGCGAATTGGCCATCCGCGCCCCGGGGACTTATACTCACAGCCTGATCATGGCCAATCTATCCGAAAGCGCTGCCGAAGCCACCTCCGCCAACCCCTTGCTGGCTCGCGTCGGCTGTTATTACCACGATATCGGCAAGATGCTCAAACCGGAGTATTTCAGTGAAAACCAAGGGCTTCGCGGTGGACGCAACCCGCATGACCACCTGACGCCCAATATGAGCATGTTGATCATCGCTTCCCACGTCAAAGATGGCCTGGAATTGGCTGAGGAGCACGGGCTGCCGCAATCGATCTGCGATTTAATTCCCCAACACCACGGCACAACCGTCATCGAGGTGTTCTACAACCGCGCAGTCGAGTTGGGTGGCGAGAGTGTGCGCAAAGACGATTTCAGATACGACGGCCCGCGTCCCCAGACCAAGGTAGGCGGTATTCTAATGTTGGCCGATTCGGTCGAATCCGCCGCCCGCACCCTAGCCGAACGCACCCCCAACCGGGTGCGCCAACTAGTCCGCAATATCATCCAGCAGAAATTCACCGGCGGCGAGTTGGACGAATGCGCACTTACCCTGCAAGACTTGCACAAGATCGAAGACAGCTTTATCCCGGTGCTCATGGGCACCCTGCACGGTCGGGTGGAATACCCCTGGCAAACGGCCGACCGCAAATGACACGCCATACCTACGACGGTAGACAATTGAACACTACGTTCAGCCTATCACAAACCGAGGGCATCGCGCCGCTGCCCGGCAACGCGGAGGCCGCCTTGCTAAATGTAGCGGCGCACGTCGCGGCTGTGCAGGCCTTGCCGGCCGAAGTGCGCATAGTCTTTGTCACCGATGAATATATGGCCGGGCTCAACACGAACTACCGCGCCAAAGAAGGCACGACCGATGTGCTCTCTTTCGACCTAGGCTCAACGCCGGGGCAACCGAGTAGCGGCGAGATCTATATCTCTTTGCCGCAAGCCGAGCGCCAAGCCCTCGCGCTAACGGTGCCCGTCTTTGAAGAAGTCGCCCGCCTACTGACCCATGGCCTGTTGCATTTAGCCGGCTGGATACACGACACCCGCGATCAACTTCTCGCGATGGAAAGCGAAACCGAACGTTTCCTCAATGATACCGAACTCAATATCCCCCTGTAGACGGCCCTGGCCGGCCGTGTTGCGCGAAAGGAGTCTTTTTGGAACCTCCGCAAGTTGACGTTGCCCTGAGCTTCTTCACTTTTTTGGCTGCCTTAGTCAGCCTTATTGGGCTATTTCTTGTGGCCAGTTACGAAGCCACCTTTACAATCCTCTCGAAATCAATATTGGAGAAAATGGCCGAAAGCGGTATAGACCGCTCCAAAGCCATGCTGCGTATTTACGAGCCGCACCAACGCTTGCGCCTAATGGCCCGCCTTGGCGAAGCCATCGGCACAACCGGCCTGGCCCTTGCGCTGTATTTCCTCTTCGACGCACTGCTCTCACCCTATGCGCTGCCCGCCTATTGCGACGCGGCTGCGGCCATGCTATGCACCTTAGGGATCTTTCTGACAGTGGCCACCCCTCAGCGCATTCGCTTTGACGAAGAGGGTGAAGAGACGCGCATCCCTTTTTTCGCCTTGGCCTTCTTACCCGTGCACGCCTTACTACTACCGCTGACCAACTTGCTCGAACAACTCAGCTCCAGCGACTATAGCGACGAGGATTTCCGCGCCGACAAAGAAGAAGAATTGCGCAGCCTAGTCGAATCCGAAGGCGAATCGGGCGTATTAGAAGAAGGCGAGCGCGAGATGATCGAAAGCGTCTTCGGCTTTCACGACCGCATTGTGCGCGAAGTTATGGTCCCCCGAGTCGATATGGTCGCCATTGACCTGACCGCCTCTGTACAGGATTTGCTCGATCTCATCAAGGACAAAGGCCACTCGCGCCTGCCCGTCTATGAGGAGAGTTTAGACCATATCCGCGGCCTGGTATATGCCAAAGACTTATTACATATCATCGCGTCCCATCCCACGATTGACCTATCCACTCCCCTACAGCGTTTTCTCGCCGAAGGCACAAAGGACAACCAGCCTTTAACGCACGAGCCTTATTATATCCCAGAGACTAAAAAGCTAGATATCTTGCTCAATGACTTGCGCACCAACAAAATTCGCCTAGCCATTGTGCTCGATGAATACGGGGGCACCGCCGGACTGGTGACCACTGAGGACCTCATAGAAGAAATCGTCGGGGAAATGCAGGACGAATACGACGAGGAAGTGGATTTGTTCCACTGGCAGATACCGGGCGAAACGCTGATCGCTAACGCGCGGATAGATATCGACGACCTAAACAAGATCCTCTCCGTCGACCTGCCCAGCGAGGGTTTTGAAACGCTCGGCGGGTTTATCTACGACCACCTCGGCAGCATTCCCGAGGAAGGCTTGGTATTTGAAGCCGAGCAGCTAGAATTGGGCATCCTCAAAATCGACGGCCAACGTATCGCGCAAGTCAAACTCAAACGCCTGAGCCCCGTCGGTGAACTAGACCAGCAATAGCCGCAAAGGGGTTGCGTATTATGAGGAATACCTTAACTTGTTGATCGTGATGCGGGGTGGAGCAGTCTGGTAGCTCGTTGGGCTCATAACCCAAAGGTCGCAGGTTCAAATCCTGTCCCCGCTACCAACTTTTGAGAGACGCAACCTTCTGAATTTTTGGAGGTTGCGTTTTCTCGTTCTGCCCCTACCGCCAGTCGGTATACACGCGGTACACTTTTCTTCTAATATATACTTTTCTTCTAATATATCACTTTCCCTAAGAGCTATATCGCTATAGAGACATTAGCCTTATGGGATCAAATCATCGAGATAGGCATAGACGGCCTTTTCGCTTTTTAATCCGATTGACAAAATTCTCCGAGACACCTAGCTTCTGACTAGATTTTGGCGGCGTAGCTCAGTTGGTTAGAGCAGTGGAATCAGAATCCAAAGGTCCTGGGTTCAAATCCCTCCGCCGCTACCAAATCAACTCCCCCTGCGGGAGTGTGTCCTACAGATGAGGCAGCCGATGGCTGCCTCATCTTTTTTATCGTTTCCCACACTTCACCACCTCCTTGAGGCCCGTCAACGCCTTGACACGAGCGAATCTCTACAGTCACGTCATCCTCGCAATCATAGGCCTCGCCGCGCTAGCCGCCACTTATCACGGCTGGCGCCTGTTCTGGTTTTTCACCGACGACGCCTTTATCGCTTTCCGCTACGTCAGCAATGCCATAGCAGGTCACGGCTATACATGGAACCCGCCCCCGTTCAGGCCCATCGAAGGCTATACGAGTTTTCTCTGGATCGCGATCTTGGAGATGATCTGGCGCTGGTTCGCCATCCAGCCGCCGGCCGCCGCCAATTGGATATCGCTGCTGTGCTCCTATGGTTCGCTATGGATCATCCTCGCCATGGTTTCACGCTATACGCTGACAGGATCCTGGGGGCTCGCTAGAAGCTGGGCGATCGGACTGGTTACACTAGGCATTGTCAGCAACCGCACCTTCTTAACCTGGTCCAGTTCGGGTTTAGAGACCGCCCTCTTTAACTTCCTCATCCACCTTTGGATTTATACCGTCCTCTACATCCGCCCCGAAAACAGGGGCTGGATGTGGTCAATTTCAACCGCGGCGGCCCTGACCTATCTCTGCCGACCGGATGGTATATTGCTCGCGCTGGCGACGCTGGGCATTGCCGCCGTAACCGTCATTTACAACCACCGTGACCGCCCGTTAATCCGGCGGCTTATGCTAGGACTCTTGCCCCTGGCGGTCATCCCAATCCATTTCGCCTGGCGCAAAGCGCGTTACGGCGAATGGTTGCCCAATACGTACTACGCCAAACACGTCGCCGCCTGGCCCGAAAGCGGCATCCGCTACTTGGGATCCTTTATTATTGAATACGCGCTGTGGATATGGGTATGGGTATTGCTCGTCTGGCTCTGGCGGCAGGGACCGCTATTCGCGCGCCGGGAAAAACTCGGGCTCCCGTGCCAACGTTCGTTGCTGACCGCCGCGGTGTGGCTGACGGTCCTCGGACACCTAACCTACTACACTTTTATCATCGGCGGCGACCATTTCGAGTATCGCGTCTACAGCCACCTGATACCGCTCACCTTCGCGTCATTCCCCTGGCTACTCGGTCGCCTATCCCGCAAAATGCCGCTAAACATCGCGCTCTTCCTCACCTTCATCATCGCTTCCTGGGCCGTCCCCTGGACCCACTGGCACGCGACAAAGGACCTGAAACGACGAGAAACCACGCATGCTATGATCGTGCCCGTCGCCGACCTTTGGCCGGTATCGATGCGCTGGTACGCACAACCCTTCGACGAAATGCAAGCCTGGCTCATCAAGCACCGCGTAGGTATGCGGCACCAAGAGCATAAAATATTCTTTTTAAACCAACAACACTACATACCCGATCGCGAAACGATCTTGCGGCAGTTTAATGCCAGTGCCGAAGCCGTGGGGCCCTATCCCGTTATAGCTTACGGTTCGGTCGGGGTGCTCGGATGGCGCATGGCCCCCATCAATATCATCGACACCGTAGGCCTGAACGACTATATAATCGCCCGCAACCCGATCCCCCCAAACCAATCCCGCATGATGGCCCACGACCGATTCCCCCCTCCCGGCTATGTCGAATGCTTCACACCCAATGTCGAACCGCGTATCACCCTGGATTACAACGAGGGCGGGCAACAGGTCACTTCCATGCACCGCTATATAAAAATCAGCCCGAGAGCCGAACCGCTGACGGCACAAAAGATACGCGAGTGCGAAACCCGCGCTTGGTAATTAATCGGGGATAAGCTCCTGTAAGCAGTGCGAAGCGACCACTGCTGGACAATCGCTACTTCGTCAAAAATTCGCGGGCGAAACCGCGGGGAGCGACAACCGCTTCGCGTATCTCAATTCCAAGCCACTACCCCTCGATACTGACCCTATTATTATCTAAATAGCAAAAAAATGCCCTGGATTGACCAGGACGGACACTGCGCGGCATAAAGCAAAATAGGACTATTAGCCTTAAGCAATAAGGGGCTTTGTTGCATGAATCAGCTCAAGCGAGTCCTGTCTTGATTTGATCCCATTTCACGTTTCGACTTTATAGGACTGCGGCATACCCAGGTGGGTCATTCGATTGAGTATAGCACAGCCGATTTGGACTTCTACTTTTTGTCGGGTCCATTCTCGGGCTTGGAGTTGAGGT
>DQLG01000118.1 GCA_015660315.1 Candidatus Latescibacterota bacterium | reverse complement strand
CTGTACGGTGGATTCGCAGGGGCGGGTGCAAGATCGCCGCGCAGGCCGTATTCCGACCGAAAAGGGCCGAGAGCTTTGCGAGATTTTGCAAAGAGTCGAAGTGCCCGGTGTGGAAGTGACGGTGGCGGCCGAGATGGAATACCGGGCCGGGGTGGTATTTCGCGGAGAAGGTTTGGGCGACCAAGTCTCCGATTCCGACCCGCAGGTGACGGGAGTGCCGCCCAAGCCGTTGGTGGCTGCTCCAGGATCAGAACGCACTGTTGAGGTCGCCAATGCGTTTCTTGGCCAAGTGGCTGAATTGCTCGCGGCGGAAAGTCCGGCCAATATGGTGTTAATGCGCGGGTTCGGATGCTATCCCGAGTTGGCGCAAATGGATGAAGTATACGGGCTCAAGGCCTTGGGCATCGCCGGTTATCCGATGTATCGTGGCGTCGCCGGTGCGGTGGGGATGGATGTGGTGGAGGTCGGTTGGGATCTCGAATCTGAATGCACCGTGCTCGAGGAACGCTATGGCGACTACGATTTCTTCTATATGCATGTAAAGAAGACCGATAGCGCCGGGGAGGACGGCAATTTCGATTTGAAAGTGAAGTTGCTCGAAGAGGTCGATTCTTATATCCCGAGGTTACTCGCGTTAAAGCCGGATGTGCTCGTCGTGACCGGTGACCACTCTACGCCTTCTACAATGGGCAGCCACAGTTGGCATCCGGTACCTACCGCGATCGCCGGGCAATGGGCTCTTGCTGATCAGGCCAAGCAGTTTTCCGAACGCGGTTGCGCCGCGGGAAGCCTCAGCGTGATTCCTTCGAGTAGTCTTTTAGCACTGTCGCTGGCACACGCCCGCAGGCTCGATAAATTCGGCGCCTAAGGTGATTCCCCCCCTGCGCATCGCTCACCGTGGCGCCTCGGGCCAGGGGTTGGCCCCGGAGAATACGCTGGCGGCCTTCGAAAAGGCGATCCAACTCGGCGTCGATATGCTCGAGATCGACGTGCATGCCACCCGCGACGGTCAGATCGTGGTTCTACACGACCCGACCCTTGATCGCACGACCGATGGCACGGGTATTGTCGCCGAACTTTCCAGCACTGAAGTGCGACAGGCTGATGCCGGTAGCTGGTTCGCAGCGGGTTTTACTGGCGAAAGGGTACCTCTTTTGGAGGAGGTCCTCGACCTGGCCCGACACCGGGCTGTGGTGCTAATAGAAATCAAAGCCGATTTCATAACCGAACGTATCCTGCAAATTATCGAGACCGTCGCCGCCACTGAACACGTAGTGCTGCAGTCTTTTAATCCCGCTACTGTCGAACGGGTCAAGCTGCTGGCCCCTGGGCTGCCGACTGCGCTGCTGATCGGCCAATTGCCGACGACCCCTTCAAGGGTCCGTGCCCGGAGGTTGGTTCAGCAGGTGCTCCAGGTCGGCGCTAACGCCTTGGCCAGTTGGCATGCTACGCTGACCCCGCCTTTCCTCGAGGAGATGCGCAAACGCGGGGTCGCGGTTTGGGCATGGACCGTCGACGAGGACATTATAATGCGTGACCTGGCGATGATGGGCGTACAGGGGATTATCACCAATTACCCCGATCGGCTGAACCTGGTGCTTGATGATCTGGTGGAAGACGGTCAATTACAACCGCCGCTGGGACGCCGCCAACGGCTCAAGCGCAGTCGCTGGGGGCGCCGTCGTCAATTGCGCAAGCTCAAAGCGGCAAAAAAGAATCGCTGAAAACCGCTAAATGGATATTCGTCGACTCGTCCGTATCGCCTTGCTTACTGCACTGGTGGCTGTAGCCACGCTGGTGTTGCGCATTCCCATGCCGGCGACTGAGGGATATATAAATGTTGGCGATGCTGTAATCGTGGTTGGTGCCCTGCTTTTCGGTGGTTGGAGCGCGGGGTTGGCTGGAGGTATAGGTTCGGCATTGGCCGATGGGCTCGGGGGATATGCTCACTGGGCGCCTTTCACCTTTTTTATTAAAGCGGGAGAAGGGCTGGTTATCGGCGTGTTATACCAGTGGCTTAAACCCGATTTGGCCAAGCCGATGGGGCTCTTGCTCGCTGGTTTATTGGCATTGGTGGGTTTGCTTTGCATGGTGATCGGGTATTTTTTCGTTGAAATATTCTTCTACAGTATAGGCCCTGCGTTGGCGAGTCTGCCGGGAAATCTCCTACAGGCCGGAGCGAGCCTCGTATTGGGTTTACTTCTGTTTTTAGCGTTGCACCGTAACGGTTTTGATCCAAAAAGCCCTTGACTGTCTCGCTTTTACACTTCTATATTGAATTGAGCTATATTCGTGTATCTCGTTTTTTTTACAAGAGATAGGCTTGATTTATGTCGCCAGAACTCGAGGTTTTGAGCTCGTCGCCGTTGATGCACGGGATGGGAGAAGAAGAACTGGGTTCGCTCTTGAGTACGATGGAGCGTCGTATCTACGGGCCTGGAGATCGCATCGTTGAAGAGGGCACGCCGAGCGACTGTCTCTTTATCTTGGCCGATGGAACTGTCGATATCGTTAAAGGTGAAGGAGACCAAGCCGTACTAATAAATACCTTGGAGGAGCGCGGCGACTTCTTCGGTGAGATGGCGCTAATTGATATCCTGCCGCGTTCGGCTAATGTATATACCAGTGGCGAAACGCGTATTCTCGCTTTTCCCAAACAAGTGTTGACTACCCTGTTTTCTCGGGTGCCTCGGGTCCAGATGACGCTAGTGCTCAATATCGCACGCAATTTATCATTGCGCTTACGCGAAGCCGATACACGTATCGCAGAGCTTTCGCGCGGAGGTTGAGAAATGGAAGCAGAAATCGGTGCCAGCAATGTCTTTTTGCGCGACTCGCCGCTTTTTCGCAGTTTGGAGGGGGCTGAAATCAGTCGCCTGGTCGAATTGTCGGAAATTCAGGAATACAGCCCAGGGGATACAGTGGTTGCTGAAGGCAGCATGGGAGACGCGATTTTTCTGCTTTACGATGGAGAATTATCGGTTCATACCCTAGACGCCGACGGTCGAGATATAATGCTGGCGCAAGTGCATAGTCAAGGGGCTTTTTTTGGTGAAATTGCTCTCGCCGACCCCGGCCCACGCTCGGCGACCGTGCGCGCAGATGGCGACTCGGTATTACTGATGCTTTCGCTGGAGGCTTTAGAGGCCTTTTTTGGCGAATTTGCAGATGCCGAAGTGGTCATCTTGCGCAATATTGCGCGGGTATTAGCGCAGCGCCTGCGCGAATCTAATGTGCTCGTCGCCTCGATAGCCTCCCACTGATCATCCGCCTGAATGTTCTACACTCTGTTTGCCGTATTGCTGTTGCTCGTCGTGGCCCTGAAGTATTTGCAAACTAATGGTGAGTGCTGCCCGGAATGCCAAACCAGCAGGGAAGACGCTGAATATCCCTTGTGCCCCGATTGTGGCTGGATTTACGAAGTGCCTGGCGAAGAAGACGAAGATTACGAACAGGCTAAAGAAGAAGAGGATCTGCGTTTCTGAATGGAATGGGTCATCACTATACTGGCCATAGGCTGTGTATTTTTCGCCTTTCAGATCGTCATGGATTACGTCAAATACAAGGCGGTGGTCAATCCACGGATCAAGCGCTTGCAAGCGGCCAAGGGCGAATTGCAAGTTCGCATCGACGCTTCGAAAATAGAATTGGCTGAGAGTCAAGAGAAATTGGGGCCGGCCAAAAAGGAAATCGAGCGTCTTGAGCAGGAATACCAGGATCTGCAGGCCGAGATTAGGGAAGAGCGGGAAAGGGGAGGGAGACGTGAGTCGCAGGAACTGGGCGAAGATTGATTCGCCGACCCAATCTGATTTTCGCTTGACAATCCTATGTACTTATATATAGATTGTTTTAGCTTGTTTGATTACTAGCGGCTTTGCCTTTGCGCGAAGCTTTCAAACCAGGAAGGTGGACCATGAAAATGCGGGTATTTTCGCTCGTTTTAATTGCCGCGAGCGCGGCTTTAGTAGGCTGTGGCGGCGATCCCCCCACGGCTGACTTAAATGCGGCCAAACAGGCCTTGGACGCGGCACGAACGGCAGGGGCCGAGCGCTTCGCTTCTAGCGATTATTCCGCTGCTCAGAGCGCCTATAGTCAGGCTGAGAGCACGGTCAATAGCGAATCTGAGAAACTATTTAAGGACTTTGAGCAGGCTGCTTCGCAGATCGCCGACGCCAAGAGCAAGGCCGATCGGGCCAAGTCAGCAGCAGGTTCTGAGAAGGATCGGCAGAAAGGATCGGCCGATGGCGTAATCGCTGCTGCCCAGACGGCCATTGCCGCCGCGCGTTCGAGCCTTGACGGTGCACCGGCCGGTAAGGGCACCGAAGCGGATATTGAGCAATTGCGCGCCGACTTGAGTGGCGCCGACGCTGATCTTAGCGCCGCCCGTTCGGCTGTGGGCAGTGAGGATTTTGCCGATGCCGAGACGAAGGCCAAGAACGCTGAGCAGAAGGCCGGGCAGGTTGAGAATGGGGTGCAGATGGCAACGCAGAAATACAACGACATGGTCGAAAAGATGCGACCCTGGTACGACCGTATCTAAACGTTCGACAAGACGCAAATACAAAACGGCCGGGGAAAATCCCCGGCCGTTTTGTATTTTTATACCCGTGTTGCAAATGATCGCGATACTAATATCGGCGCTGGTGCTTTGCGTCGCCCCGGCGCAAGCTATGCAAGCCTCTCTTGCCGAGCTTGCCAGCGAGCACCGGCGGTTGCTCCAGACCATTGAGGACCAAACCCCACAAACACCTTATATTGTCATCAACACCCATGATAATCAACTGCTTTTGCGGCAGGGGGACGCGGTGTTGCGCCAGGCGACATGCGCGACGGGCAGTGGGCGAAAACTCGAAGGTGACAAGCGATGGCATCGCTGGACTTTCGATACGCCGAAGGGGCGTTTTGCCATTGCGCGGAAAGTGGCGGATCCCTTGTGGATTCGACCAACCTGGGATTTTATCGAGAATGCCGAGGAGATTCCCGTTTTCGCCGAAGATCGGCGGCGTTTCCAATACGGGGTCTTGGGCGAATACGCCTTGTACTTTCTTAAAGATTTCATGATTCACGGCACTCTTTTTGAAGTTAACCTTGGTAAGAGTATTACGCATGGTTGTGTGCGGGTGGGCAGTGAGGATCTGCAATACTTCTACGAAACGGTCGAGCTCGGCTGGCCAGTTTTTATTTATTAAACCGAAACGTGATGCTGGGAATTTGGCTCGAAAGTGGACGGATCGAGGTGCGGCGAAAGCTGCAGTTGCCGGAGCGTCGAGCGGGTGAGGCGCTGGTGCGGGTTTTGCGGGCCGGCATCTGCAATACCGATTTGGAATTGGTCAAGGGCTATTATCCGTACCGAGGCGTGCTGGGGCATGAATTTGTCGGCGTGGTTGAAGAAGGCCCGGCCGGCCTGGTGGGCGAGCGAGTGGTGGGCGACATTAATGCAGCTTGCGGCGATTGCACGACCTGCCGGTCGGGGCGTGCGACGCATTGCCCGACCCGCACGGTGCTGGGCATTGTCGGGCGGGATGGTGCGTTTGCCGAATATTTGGTGCTGCCGGAAGAAAATCTGCACCGGGTGCCGAAAGAGATCGACACGGATGTGGCGACCTTTGTCGAACCCTTGGCTGCGGCGCTCGCCATTCAGCAGCAAGTGACGATTCGTCCCGGCGATAAGGTGCTTTTACTTGGTGACGGCAAACTGGGGCAACTTATCGCGCAGACCCTGGCCTTGACCGGATGCGAGCTCCTAGTGGTGGGACGCCACCCGCAGAAATTGGCTCTGCTTTCGGAGCGGGGCATTACCACTGGAACCGCGGAGGATGTCGAGGCGGGCGCGTTTGACGTGGCGGTAGAGTGTACGGGCAATGCAGAGGGCTTTGCGTTGGCGCACCGGTCTTTGCGTCCCCGGGGGACCTTGGTGCTCAAAAGCACTTATGCCGGTAAATTAGCGCTCGATGCTTCGGCTCTGGTCGTTGACGAAATCGCCGTCGTTGGTTCGCGCTGTGGTTCCTTCGCGCCGGCGCTGCGGACATTGGCCGCGGGGCGTGTTGAGGTGGAGCCGCTAATCCAAGCGCGCTTCAGTCTGCAAGATGGTCTCAAGGCTTTTGCGAAAGCGAGAGAGCGGCATTGCTTAAAGGTCTTGCTGAATATAGGAGAGATTTAGTCTTCGGTGCTACTGGAGTCGCATGGGATATGTGGCGTGGGCAAAATTCCAGCGCTGATGTGCAAGCAAAGGGCTGCTGAATTGAAAAGCATCGGATTGATCTTCGCATTGTTTTTGGGGCCTGGCGCAGTAGCGGCGGCGGATGGCGCTGACGAACTGGCGCATATCAATGCCGCGCTTAAGGCTTGGATACAGGCGATCAAGGCCGATTCCCCTTATTTGTTGGTTGATCGAGGCGCGGCCAAACTGCGATTGATGCATGGTAAGGCGGTGATGAGGGATATCGGTCTGATTGCCGATTTGCTAGGGGGGCGTCCACCGATTCGCCATGTAATGCAAGACCGTTTGCGCCGTTATAGGCCTAGTGATCCCTGGGCAAGTTTGGCTCCGAGTGCTTTCGACTGGGAGCAGAATCTGGTCGTAGATGCTTCTCCGACGGGCGCACTTTTTTTCTCGGATGGATTGTTGCTCTATGCCGATGCGATTTGGCACAGATCGAACGCGCTTGCTTTGCAGTTGCAGGCAGATGATTTGCGCGCATTGTACAATGCTTGTGAACCGGGTATATCACTGGTTGTATTGCCCGTAGGCTGGCAAGAGGGGCTTGCGCCTTGAAGATTTTTCAATTTGCCTGTGCGGCGACGGATATCACGCCGTCAGTCGGTATCCATATGGGCGGCTATTGGGGACGGCGGTCGGGGGCAACGCATATCCACGACCGTTTGATGGCGAAGGCCCTAGTTTGCGGACTTGGTGAAGAAAGGGTTGTAATCCTCACCGTAGATCTAGTGGCGTTGGGCGCGGATGCGGTGCGTGCGATTCGTATGGCGGTGACGCGCGATACTGGTATCGCCGGCGCTGCGATAATGATCTGCGCTTCCCATACTCACGCCGGCCCTTTGACGATCCCTTATCGCGGTATGGGGGAAATCGACAAAAGTTACCTTGATCGGGTGGAAGCCGCATTGGTCAAACTCGTGGTAACGGCCACGGCCAAAATGCGTCCGGGCCGATTGGGTTACGCGCGTTGCGATGTGCAAATCGGTTTCAATCGCCGTGCGCGGCGAAGAGAAGCGGCCGGACCCGTCATCTCGCATGCACACGTATTGCGTTTCGAATCGGATCAGGGGCCTGGGGCGACGCTTTTCCAGCACGCGTGCCATCCAGTGGTCTTGGGCGGTGACAACCACCAGATCAGCGGGGATTTTGTCGGCGCGGCGGTGCGGTATGTGGAGCAGATGACCGGCGAACCGGCGTTGTTCGTCAATGGCGCCTGCGGAGATATAAACCCGCGCATAACGGGTGGTTCCTTTGAGGAAGTCGATGTGCTTGGAAGCCAATTGGGGCAAGCTGTGCTGGAGGGTGTGGCTGATGTCGATATTTTGGCTACGCCGGTATTAAGCTATGTGCAAGAGCGCGTTGATTTGCCGTTGATCGATCCACCGACCCGCTTGCGTGCCGAGGCGGAAAAAGTGGTGTTGCAGCTCAAGGCAAAGTTGGTGCACGAGGGTAATATATGGGTGCGGAGGGTACCCGAGGCACGGCTTGAATGGGCGGAGGCCATGCTCGCATTGGCAAGAAGTGGCAATGGACGTGGTCGGTCTCAGGTTTTTGAAATTCAGGGAATCGGGCTAGGAAAAATCGTGCTCTTGGGGTTGGAAGGGGAGATCTTTGCCCGTTATCAATTGGATTTGGAGGTCGAGTGGGGGAGTGTTATTGCGTGCGGTTTCGCCAATGGCTGCATCGGCTATGTGCCGACGGCCGACGAATACCCTTTGGGCGGTTACGAAGTCGACGACGCTTATAAAGTCTATCCCAGCGTGCAGATGATCGGGCCGGCGAGTGAAGCATTGATCCGTAACCGGACCGGGGCGTTAATCGCGCGATTGCGGGCGGGGGGTCACTGAGCAGAAAAAAAACGATTATCGGTGCCGCCGGAACCGATCTGCATATCGACGCGTTTGCCGCAGCGGGGGCAGGACCCTTGATATGCGTTTTTTTCCTTGTTCATATAGGCGCGCGCATAAACGTTGCAACACTTGAAATGTACCCCAAGGAATTTCCTCTTTTCAGTCATATTCCGAATATACCGGGCTGCCGCTTTGAGTGTCAAGTAGCGGTTGCGTCGAGGGGGCGCATTGTGCATTTTTTCAGTGCTTTTAATTGGAGGCCTATGAGTGATTTGTCCCGCCAACTCGACGCGCTTTATGCCAAAGTGCCCGCTACCCGTTGTGCCGGTTCGGGCGATTGTTGCGCGCTGACGAACGAAGAATTTGACAATGATTACGCCACGATGTTTCCGCTCTATCGGGTTGAATACGCCAATATCGTCGCCTATGTCGAACGCTATTTTCCCCCTGAACGCCGTCGAGAGTTATTGAAGTTTACCGAGGAGCGGCCTCGCCGCTGTCCTTTTCTCGGGGCGGACCACGGCTGTACGATATATCCGGTGCGTCCGCTAATCTGCCGTACCTATGGTGGGATGAACGCAGTCTCGATTGCCCGAGAGGTGGTGCGTAACCAGGGGGTGTTGCCCAATGGCGAAATCCGCGCTTTTGCGCGGCGGGAGGCCGGCATGGTTTGCCCACGGGTCGCGGTGACCGAGCCGGAAAAGGTCGCCGAGCATGCGCGCATGTTGATCGAGGGAATTTACGAACGCGAATTGCAACGGTTGAGCATGGAGGTGGAGGTCGCCGATGTCGAGCGCAAGGGGCTCTTTCGACAGCTCACGGGCAAAAAAAACTGGCCGGTGTACTGGTCGTGGGGGGGATTTAACGCCTTGCGTTTTTCGTCGCTAGAATGGGTGCGGCAACATTTTTCTGCCTATTGGAAAAAGGCCGAATTGCCCGATGCGGGTTGAAATCAATATGAAAGAGGATTGCGATGCGACAGATTCCCGTTGAGGAAGCCGAAGTGGGCGATATCATCGCCGAACCGATTCAGGATCAGAGCGGTCGGGTGCTATTACCGGCGGGGGCCAAGCTCTCGCCGGCGGTGCTCGCCCGTCTCAAGGGGTGGGGGGTCTTCACGCTGAATATCGAGGGAGAAGAACAAGAAGGCGGCAGGAGCAAGGCGGTGCTCGTCGATAAACTGGACCAGCGATTCGCCGGTTTGGAGGATGATGAGATTATGATGCAGATCAAAGAAATCGCCCGCGGGCACTTGAGTGGAAGTTAAAGATGCCTCCGGATAAGAATCAGTTGCGTCTGCAGATCGAGAAAGTCAGTAATCTGCCTACCTTGCCCGGGATCATTACTCGTATCGCCGAGATGGTCGACAGCCCCAAGACGACTGGTCGCATGTTGGGCCGGGAGATCGCCAAGGACCAGGTTATATCGGCCAAGGTGCTCAAGTTGGTCAACTCGGGTTTCTACGGATTTTCCGACCCGATATCGACGATCCAGCACGCCGTTACGCTATTGGGCTTCAATACGGTCAAAAGCCTGGTACTCAGCTCGACCGTGCTCGATATGATGAAAGACTCGTTGCCTGGGCTCTGGGAACATTCGATCGCTTGCGCTCGGACCTGTTCGATTATCGCCGGGCACGTCGAACTCGATGACCCCGAGGAGATCAGCACTGCCGGGTTGTTGCACGACTTGGGCAAAGTAATCCTACGACAAACAATGGAACGCGAATTCAGACGGATTGCCAATTATGTCGATCACGCCGACATGCTCTTTTACGAAGCGGAGGAAAAAGTCCTCGGCGTCAACCACGGCGAAATAGGTGGTTGGTTGCTGGAGAAGTGGGCGTTGCCACCCAGGCTCGTCGAACCAATTGTCGATCACCATGATTTTCGCCCGAATCGCGATCATGCCGAACATACCGCGATTCTGCATTTGGCCGATATTCTGTGCAGGGCGGAGGCCTTCGGCAGCGGTGGTGATCGCAAGATCCCTCGCTTGGCACCCGGCGCGCTCGAGATCCTGAAAATCGGGATCGACGACGTGCGCGAAATTATGGAGCGGATGGTTGAGGAGTTGCGCGACATCCCGCGCATGTAAGATGCTGGGTTTTCTGCAGAATTTTCCTCGCCCGATACTCATCGTCGACGACGCGCTCGAGATCCGTGGTTATAGCCGCAAGGTCTTTTCGGTGTTCGGCCTGCGTTTTCGAGACTACGCCGATGACCCGGAAGGGAGCTTGGGTAAAGTGCTGGGCGATGAAGAAAGCCTGGGTGATGAGTTGGCGTTGGCCACGGCCAGGGTGGTCCGGCCCGGCGACGAGGAAATGTTCGACTGGATCCACCGCAAGCGCAGCTATGAGATCACCCTGTACGCACAGGAGGACGGGACTTTTCTGGTGCTCTTCGAGGATAAGACCGATTATGCGGTTTCCGAGGAGATCCTGATGAACGCGCGGGGTTACCTCGAACACATTCTCAGCAATATCCCCCTTGGTGTCATCGTGCTCAACAGCGAACTGCGCATTACTTCGATGAATCGCCAGCAACAGCGCTTCCTGCGGCAGATGGGTGTAGAATTTACCTTTGTCGATGCGATCGGTGCTTCTTTGCAAGAGCTATTGCCTGAAGAAATCGGCGACGGGTGGCAGGGACTCTGTCGGACGGTGCTCGATAGCGGCGAGCGGGCAGAGGAGACAAAGAAGAGTTTCGCCGGAACTGAAGGGGAGTTGGTGCTCAATGCGACCGCCACGCCATTGCCCGATACGATCGGCCAAACCGCCGGCGTTATTCTTATCGCCGACGATGTTACTGAACAGGCACGTCTGGAAAAGGAGTTAGTGAAGGCCGAAAAGTTGGCCACCGTCGGTCAGATGGTGATCACTATAAACCACGAGATCAATAATCCGTTGACCATTATTTCATCCAATGCCCAGACCCTGAGAATTCTCAACAAGGACCTCGACGAGAAGGCTCAGGCCAAGCTGATCCTGATCGAGGACCAGGTCAAACGGATCGCGGAGGTGACCGAAAGGCTGCGCAAGCTCGACGAGATCGCGACCAATGAGTATATCCGCGACGGCGAGGATATGATCGACGTTTGGAACGAAAAGCAACGGGAAGACGAAGTATGAAAATATACCGGCTCGCCGTACACGACCAAGGCTGGGTAGGTGGCGCGATAAAGGCTGTCAAGGTTGGCGATAGCCGCTTTTTGCAGGGTAGCGGCAAGGGCTACTATGCTGGCTACGGTTTGATGAATATCGCCACCCATATGCTTAATGCGATGCTCGGCGTGGCTGGACCGGTGCGCAGCGTGCAGGCCGTAGCACTGACCAATGGCCGCCCGATTACGCCGCAAGATGTCGCGCCCTCGCCCAATGGTATGGGCTATATCGCCGGTGAACACGTAACAGCGGCGCTCGATTTTGCCTCTGGGGTTACCGCCGATTGCAACACCGCTTTGTCGAGATGGACACGACGGCCTATATGATGGAGATTTACTGCAGCGAGGGCCGGCTCTACTGGAAGAGCGGCAATCGCTGGTTCTTACCCGATCCGCACTTCGCCCCGATCGTGCCCGAACACTACGCCCCTGAGGGCAGCGCCTCCGAAGAGGATTATCAATTTGCCGACGAATACGTGCAGGCGCTGGATGAGGGGAGAGAGCACGAATGCTCGGGTGAGGCGGGGCGCCAGGTCATGGAGATATTAATGGACATCTTTGAATCGGGCGCTTATCGTCACCGGGTGGAAGTGCCGCAAAAAGACCGCAGTCATCCCCTATTGCGCTGGCGCGAGCAGGCGGGTTTGGCGTTGCCCGCCGCGATGCCGGGGTCCTGCGGGGAGTGGCTCGAAGCCGAAGACCGCCGTCTCGGCAGGGTTTCACTATTGGCGTAAACGTATGACCTACCTCCTCAAATTGCTACATCTACGCCGCAACGAGGTCCCCAGGTTGGGGTTGGCGGCCGCGCTGTTCTTCCTGGTTCAAATCGACGACGGGATCGTCAAGAGTGTGGCTTCGGCGGTGTTTAATATTCGTGCTGGGGTCGAAAATTTGCCGCTGATGTACACCTGGATCGCGGTGCTTTTCTCGCTGAGTATGATCCTGCTTTCATGGCTGACGGCCAAAGTTGCGCGCCAGCGCTTGCTGTTGGGTATGATGGTCGGAGTGGCTTTGGTTTTCGCGGTCAATGCCGGTATGTTGTTTTTGCAACATTCAGGTTTTCTCGTCCTAGCGAACGATCTAGCGAACGATTATTATTCCTTCCTTTTTGTTTCTTCCGAAATCGCCCGCACGCTGATGAATTTCCAGATCTGGATCGTGGCGGGCGGCATTTGCTATGTTTCGCGGGCGAAAGTTTTTTTTCCGCTATTGGCATCGAGTGCGGTGCTGGGCGATATATCGGGCGGTTTCGCCGTGCGGTTTTTGGGTTCGTTGCTCGAATCGTATCAGCTCTACGTATTGGCTACACTAAATATGGCAGTGGTGATTGCTCTCCTGCGCCAGTTGATGCGCCGTTATTTTGTTGGGCAGCAAGAGGGTGACGAGAGTGAGACGGTCGGCTTGGGCGAGAATCTGCGCTATTTCACTCGGTCGTATTATCTGTTGCTGCTCTTCGGGCTCTCGCTGGTGATATTTGCCGTCTATACGACGGTGCACTACGGGTTTAACGTGGTGGCCTACGAATATTTCCAGGCGGCCGATGACTCCGAAACCAAGATTACCGAATTTTTCGGGTTGTTCTTCGGGCTGACTGGGGTGGCGACGCTCTTTGTTACCACCTTTTTACTCCAGCGTATATTGCGTTGGATAGGCACGGGCAGTGTCTATCTGTGGGTTGGCGTGGTCTATGTGTTGATAGCGGTGATGCTGCTGGGTGTATTCACCGGCGTCTTCGCGGGAATATCCGGTCTGGAATGGGCATTGATGCTGGCCTTTCTACCGGTGCTGGCCATTTTCATCGGCAACTTGATCAACTACCTCCTGCTCGACAGTGTCGTTGCACCGACCTATCAGGTACTGGTCAAGCTGGTGCCGGCGCGCAATAGCGACGGTACTCGGATGATTATGGAGGGCAGTTTTATGCTATTGGGTGGACTGGTCGGTGCTGGAATCACCGCTTTGCACGCCCATGAGATTCTGACGATGGCTGAACTGTTTGCGCTGTTATTGTCGATGGGGTTAGTTGTGGTAGTCTGCGGTTATTTGCTCACGCGCAGTTATACGACAGAACTGGTCAAGGCGGTACGCGAGCAGAATATTGATGTCGAGGACGACCAGGCGATGCAGGCGCTCAAAGGGCTGCTGGCCAACGATCCGGATTTTTCCCGCGGCTTGCTCTTGCACCGCAACGATGGCGTGCGGCAAATGGGGATCGAAATGCTCAGGCAATCCCCTGGGCCGGCGGTCGAGCAGGTCTGTCTGGAACTATTCGACCACGAGAATGTGCGTATCCGCGCCGCTGCGCTGGAGGCTTTTACCCTGAGCAGTGCAGATGCGTCGGCGGCGACGGCGGCCGTGCTCGGACGCCTCGACGACGCCGACGGTGAGGTGCGTTTGAGTGGGGTGCAGACGTTGGCACGATTAATCGATGAGGCCGAGTTGGGCGTCGATGACCGGACGGCGATCGGGGCCACCGTAGTGGGGCATCTGACCGCTGAGTCCCAGGCAGGGCTTCGGGCCGAGTGCTTGGTCGTTTTGACAAGACTAGATCATCGTGAATCCGCGTCCCAACGTGATGAGGTGCTCAACGCGTTGCTCGCCGATGATGAGGATATCGAGGCGCTAATCGCCGGCATCGGGGCCGCCGGTCGGATCGGGGCAGTACAGGCCCATACGAGGCTGCTTGAATGTCTATCCCATCAATATCCGGCGGTGCGTGAGGCTACCGTGCATTGTCTCGGGGTGTTGGAGCAGGATGAGGGGCTCACCGCTTTGATGGGAATGTTGGGCGACCCGGATCCGGATGTCGTCGCCGCTGTCGTCGTTAGGCTGGGCCGAGCCAAGAGCTTGAAGCAGCGGATGGTCGATGAATTGTCGCAGCGTCCGGTAAAACAATGGCAGGGGTTGCTCGGGGCGCTGATCGCCCAGGACGACGAGGAGGGGTTGAACGAGGCCTTAGTCGCCTCCTGCCGCGAAAGACTGGTCCAGGCCAGCCGTTATTTGGTGGCGATCGATCGGCTTGAAAAAACGGGTGGCCCGGCGGTGCAATTGCTTGTCGATCAGCTCCGTTTACAAAATTCGCAGGTACAAGACGGTGTGGTGCGGTTATTGGGTTATCTCGGAGACGTGGGAGTCGTCGGTGACCTGATGGAAAGGTTGGGCGCGGCCGACGAGGAAGCCCGCGAAAGCGCGATTGAACTGTTAGAGAATATCGCCGACCGCGAGTTGCTCGCTCAGTTGATGCCGCTGATCGAAAGCGACCGCGAAACCCAGTTGACGATGGCGTACGAGGTTAGTGGTTGGCGGGCGGGCGAGCTCGATGAGGTGTTGGGCTATCTCTTGCACTCCTCGAATGTCTGGACCGAGATTGCGACGATTTGGGCGGCCTTTTCACTCGGTCGCGAAGCGCTCTTCGATTCGGTGGCTGGAGAATTGGCGCAACAGGCGCGCGAGGTTATGGAAGAAATCAAGAGTAAAAGAGGAGATGCCGCTATGGCCGAAGATCAGCCGCTGACGACAATGGAGAAGATCACCTTTCTCAAGGAATCACCGTTTTTCGCGTCCCTACCCTTAGAAGAGCTTTATCATATCGCGTTGTCGATGGAGGAAGAAGGGGCCAGAGAAGGGGTGTCGGTGATCAAGGAAGGCACGATGGGCGATAAGATGTATATCGTGGTGAGCGGTGAACTGGAGGTGAAGAAGGAGGGCGGGCCGCGCTTTGCGGTTTTGGGCGAAAGTCAGGTCTTCGGCGAGCAAGCCCTGCTCGACGAGGAGCCGCGCTCGGCCTCGGTCGTTGCGCTGGGCGATGTGCACTTGCTCTCGCTGCAGCGCTCTAGTCTGGAGCGGATCCTACGGCGCTATTCCTCTATCGCATTCAATATGATGCGAATTCTCTCGCAGCGCTTGCGCGAGGCTCAGGCGACCAGCTAGCGCTGCGAGAGCGCAAGTGCCGGTAGTGCACCGGTATTCATCTAATTCAGCACCAACGATGCGACTCGGTGCCGATAGACCGGGCCAATTCGGCGTCGGTGGTGCGAAACTCCAAGCCCCAATAGCGCCGGCGGTATTCGACCCCATACGAGATGGCATGCATGCAAACGGGGGGCATCGTTGGTGCTCATTAGACGTATTTCACGCCTTATCTCCCCCCCCAACGTAGATATTGCCGACGGCTTTGTACAATAATGTTTGTGCGGACGATATATGTCAAAAGCGTCGCAAGGTTCGGAATCAGTCTTTTTTTATGCCTTCGATAAATTGCTCAAAACTCGCGGTCCATAGTGCGACCGTGTCCTTTGGGCCGGTGAGTTTGAAGTAGAAGAACTTGGGGCCGAAATCGACGATCGCTCCCAACATCCTGTAATTCTCCACCGGGGGCGTATTGCCCTGCTGGCTCATGCCCATATTGGTGGCGAAGGCACCGCTGATATCTACCAACACTACGTCCATGCCATCGACTTGTTTTTCCCACCGTCGGCCGGGGTTGCCTTTTTGCCCACCATCCGCCGGGGTAAATTGCCCGAACCACCGATTGACATTGGCTTCTACAGATCCCATTTTCCCGGCAAAAATGGCGAGTGTTGCTTCTTTGTCCTGCGGTCTGGCGCCCGCCATGCGATACTCGGCGACGCGCATACTGCTAGAGGGCGTTGCTGGTTGCCACCCGTCGGGTTCGGCGACATTTATGCCGCCGAAGCTTTTTCTACCGGAAGGAAGGGCGCGGGCGGATGGGCGAGTAGATTGCATTTGTTCTACCGCACTTATCAGGCCTTTTACGTCTTGTTGGGTTGTGGGCTTTCCGCCTTTGTTCTCGTCCGTGTCCTGACTGCAGGAGAAAACGGCGAGTAATAAGCCGCAAAATCCCGCAAGTTTATTCGGATTCATCCGAGAGCCTTTCTTTTTCTCCGCAGCCGCAAGGGATTGCGGGCCTTAGGCAAATAAAACGCGCTGAGCATCTTTTGCGGTTTCGCGTCTACAGGTGGTGCGACAAGCCGGTGGTCCGTCTTGTGCGCAGATGGGAAAATTTGTCGATTATTTCGTCGATTTCCCCCCCCAGCTACGCTCCAACCCGCCGGTGCCGTATAGCGCCAGTCGATATGCGGCCTAGTGCGCGCTTGCCATGTCGGATTGTGCGAGGTGTTCCATTTGAAGACGCTCTGTTTGACGCCGATAGAAAAAATAGACGCGCTTTGGCCAGTTGCCGCTGAGCGCGACGCCAGGGGCTCGAACGGTCTTGCATATTCACTCTGAGTTTAAAATCGCCAAAGGGCAACTGGTGCGATATAAGCTGCAGTCGTTCACTGTCCAACTCTCTTGCAGCAAAAGAAAGGCGTGTAATAGAGGCACGCCGAAAGCGGTCCACGTCATGTGACGGCCGAGAAACTGAGTGCGTGCACTTTGCCCCCGTGCTTATATTTTTCTCTATTCGGTAGAGTATAAGGCGAAAAATAATATTTTTGTAGCTCTGTATTTCACTGGAGCAAATGACGCCTTGTTTTATGCCGGCTAGCCTGCCGCTTTTTATCTGGGACTTTTCAGTCCCAGTGCTGCTAAGCTAGTCGATATAGAAGTGACTGTGGCCTGATTGACGGCTGCATCAACTGCTGACAGAATACACCGATGGCCTGTGTCGGTCGTTTTAGCTTCAAGAATATGTCGGAGATTATGTTCGACCTGACGCACGATCTATGGGGCCCGTAGCGAGGGCTCGCCTGCAGAGGCCGGCAAAGAAATCGTGCGTATTTTAATTCGAATTAAGAAGACCCAGAAGCGAGTGAAGATTGATTCTCCGTTGTCGGTAAATAAACCACCTCTTGTTCCATCCCCGTAAATGTATTGCCCGAGATCTTGGTCCCTTCGGCTTCGGCACTGACCTGGATGCCTATTTTCTGTTGGGCCCTTCCCGAATCGGCGAAGAGATTGTCGCGGATTATCACGTCGTGCGTTTCCCCGAGGAATTGTATGCCGAGCCCCTTGGACTTAAAGCCATTGTCGCAGATGGTGCAACCCTCGACGAGATTG
>DQLG01000548.1 GCA_015660315.1 Candidatus Latescibacterota bacterium | reverse complement strand
TCGGCAAATTTAAATAGCGGATTGTCCTTATATAGGAAGCTGTAGAGGGCCAAAGTCATCCCCGCCCCAGTGATCACCCCCAAACCCGTCCAATCCGCCGCTAAGATCCCACTGGCAACCAAACCGATATTTGTCACCACAAAAAGCAACAGAACCGCAAGAAAGACATAGGTGTCGCGCGTCACGATCAACTCCTCTGCTCGGGCCGGGTACGCCGGGAAACGAAATAGGCCGCATTGCCGATAATCACGAAGGCGACAATGATCAGATGCGCGAACGACTGGGCACTCATGCCCTTGCTGGCCGTACCGGGATGATTAACGAGTGTCTCGTATTCGGCCGCTCCGGCCAAACCGCCAAGCAGGCCATTGAGTTGTCCCGAATCGAGGAATGGATAGAGGTCGGGCGCCATCACCGCCGTGCAGCCGGCGGCGAAGGGAAAACCGAACTTCTCCTGCCCGTAGGGAATCCACCAGAACTCGATGGAATCCCCGGCGGCAAGATCAAAGACAAGGTCGAAATCTTTTAACGAACGCAAAGGACGCGTCAACTCCAGTTCGTCTGCTTTCGCACCCCAATTGTCTTGCGGGAAGGCGCTGTGGAAATCCTGACCCATATTGAGAATGACGCTGAAATTACCGGGTTTATACCCCATAAAGGTATAATCCACGCCATATTGCAATTCGAACTCGGCCGCCATGTCCTCTAATACTTCCTGCGCCAATCCAGTCGCCTCCGGCCATAGGCAGATAGCCACGATCTTGAGCTCTCGACGAAAGGCGTGGCGCAAAATGGCGCGGGCCATCGGCTGCATTTCGGGCACCGTGCTAGCGCCATACGAAAAGGAAACGAGCACCACGTCCCCCGCGGCGCGCTTTTCGATCTCGTCATAGGCCGCTTGCACTTCTTTTGTCGGCGTGATCGGCATGACCATTCCGGCCAACAGCGGCACGGCCACCGCGACAAAAACCAGGACGAAGATTATGCGGCGGTCGATATCCAATAGTTTTTGTATCACTCGTCCCCTCCACCTAGATAGGAGCGCTCGATGCCAAATATAATGCGCAGCGAAGTGGCAATCGCGCCCAGCGACACGCCCAGCAGAATGCCGCGTTTCGCCGCGAGATTCGGCACGTTCAAGAGCCAATCGGTGGCCACCGGGAAGAATTCGGAGATTTCACGACCGATCGGCACCCGCCCCAACATCACAATGACCGCCGCAACCAACAGCAACGCCGCCTCGGGCGTACGAGCGCGAAAGGTTCGATAGGCGGCCGAGGCAATAAAGAAGGCCAAGATCGAAAACATCGTTGAAGCGCAGGCCACATGCACATTGTCGAAAAGCCATTTATAACCACCAGCCTCGGCTTGGGCAGCAAAAGGGCCCTTGCCGTCGTTGTAAATAACGAAGAGCATCATAAGTGAGAAGCTCGCGATCGCGACTAGGCTATACCCCCAACCGGCGGCGTGTTGGCGAATGCGCTGCCAGTGCAGATTCAGCAAGCTATAAAGCCCCAGTAAATAGGAGAAGGCAAAGACGATACGCACCCATAACGCCATCTCCCGCTCCACGCTCTGCGCGCCGCTATGCGGTATATAATAGATGACGATACCGAGCATGCCGAAGGCGAAGGCGACGATAAGCGGTAAGGTCCGGTTGAAAAAAAGCATCGCGCCCTCCTAATAGGGGGTGAAGACGTGCGTCAGATGTGGCATACCCAATGTCGCCAACAAAGTGCCCAACACCAATACGGCCAGCAGAATCGCCTTGCCACCGTCCTGCCCCTTGAGGCTTCCCAGCATCCGCGGCTCCCCCGACAAATAGGCGCTAGCCGCATATAGTTCTTCGCCGAGTAGCGTATAATCGCAGGTGGTGACGAAGAAAGGCAACTGGGTAAAGGCGTCGGTGCCGGCGATCTGGATCGCACCAGTCGTCGAACCGGTCTCGGCCAATAACAACGACTCGGCATAGAAATAGCCCATCATGATATGGGCCGCCGGTTTGTCGCGCACCATAATTCCCTCGACGGCCGCCGCATAACTAAACTGTTCAGTACTGGGGACAAAAATGTGGTCGGGATTGAAGGCGTCGGGCCGCCCGGCCTCAATATAGGAGGCCTTCACCGTCTCCTGGCTGACCGACATCACCACTGGGTCCGGGGCCACGACCCGCAACGCCGTATCGTATTCGGCTGTGCGCTTAGCCACCCGCCCCAAAATATTAACCGCGGCGATGGTCGGAATCTGGCTCATATCGCGTAAACCGTGGATAAAGAGGACCGGTTTGCCCATTTCCGTCGCCCGCCCCAACGCCTCATCTAAGGCTTCAAGCCCGGCGATACGTCGTATTTTCAGCGTGCGCGTGCGGGCAATGACGATATAACCGAGGATCAGACCCGAGAATACCAAAAACAACACCAGGTTGTTGACCTTGGCCATATTGAATAAGTTGCCCGCCGACTCGGCATCGACGATCGTCTTGCCGCGAATCGTCCCACCCGCGGTTCGCACATCGATATGGAAAGAATAGGTCTTGCCGTCTTCTATTGGCTGCTTGTCCTTTGCCCCGGCGAATTCTTCGATATGCACATAGTGGAAATCCTTCAACTCGTCCCCGTGCCCAAAAAGCCCCGGCTGCTCCGCCATAAAATTGCCCGCTGCCGAAACCTCCGCCGCCACGCGAAAAGGCCCACTGCCCGATTCGGCGATGGTAATCAGAT
>DQLG01000331.1 GCA_015660315.1 Candidatus Latescibacterota bacterium | reverse complement strand
GGTCGCTACCGGTCAAATAGACGCGCGGGTTGTCAGAGACCTCGGGCCTGTGTTCGGCGGCCTCTGCCAGGCTCAGCATAACCTGCGTCTGCGGGCGATTATAGGGCGCGATAGCCGAAGCGCTCGGCGGCCTCGTCGCCGTACAGACAAGTGAAGATCACCTGGGTGAGCTAACTTGTCCCACTGTAGCTGCTTGAGGTCCGTACCGTAATTTTTTGCAGGGTGTTGCCCAGCCCGTCCCCTTGCTCATTGTTCGATCTACAAGAAACGCCCAATCTTGCGATCAGGGTCGAGCGGGGTTTACTCATCAGGCGTTGATGCGTTCGAGCGCCATGGCGGCGTTGGCGCCGACATACTTATCATCTTCGATATTTTTCTTTAAGGCCGGCACGGCCTCAGCGGCGGCCGGCCCGATCTTAGCCAAGGCCATCGCCGCATTGTGGCGGACCCAGCTTTCGTCGTCTTGCAGCCGTTGCGTCAGTGCAGGTACGGCTTCGGCGGCGGCCGGTCCGATATTGCCGAGCGCCTCGATGGCGTTGCGGCGGACCCATTCGGATTCGTCTTGGAGGGCGCGGGTCAGTTGTGGCACGGTGTCGCTGGCGATCGCGCCAAGGTCGGCGAGTACGTCGGCGGCGGCGGCTCGCAGTGACCAGTCTTCGTCGGCGAGCAGATCCACTATGTGCGGCACACAGGGGCGGCCGACAGCGGCGAGGGCGAAGACGGCCTCAAGTTGGCTGGGGTTGGTATGCAATGCGGCGAGATTGCTTGCGAGGCGTTCGGTTGCTTCGCGGCGCAGGGCTTCGAGTAAAACGGGTATGGCTTCTTCGCCACGGGCGGCCAGCGCATAGACGGCGTGCAGGCGTTCGGCTTCGGCTGCAGTTTGCAAGGTTTGGGCTAACTCAGCCATTGGCGTATCTGATGGCTGAGTTGTTGTCTCTGCACCGCGCATCCAATCCCAGGCGCGGCGACAGAGCAAGGCCGGCGGGTCGTCGCCCTCCGCGGTCCAAGTGTCGTCGCGGTGGTCCCACGTCGGGCTTTGCGGCTCGCTCATTCGGGTAAAGAGGAACTTGACCATAAAACGGTCGCGGTCGCTCGGGTTCGGCATGGCGCGGTGCCAGAGGTCGTAGTGCACGATGGTGACAGTGCCGGCTTTGCCGCAGAGGGCGATTTCCTCGCGCTGGTGGGCTTGTTCTGCCGAAGTGTAGTACTGGGTAGCGGGCAGGATCGCGGAGGGTCCATTGTCGAGCGTGACTTCGTGCGGGTAGTAGAAGGCCATGGCCCAGCGCGTGCGGTGGTGGCGGACGTTTTGGTCGTTCTCATAGCTGTCCTGATGCATGCCTTGGCCTGCGGAGCCACTTAAATTTTGGTGGCAGTGGCGGTGCGGGTGTACGATATAGTCGGGGCCGAGCAGGCTGTGCAGGGCGCCGTGGACTGCGGGGTCTTGTAGGATTTGGTAGAGTTCAGGGACCTTGGGTAGGATGTCGTTGCTGGGGTTGCCAGTGGTAGCGTAGAGGCTTTCGATCTGTTGGTGGAGTTGTTGGTGGAAGGCGGAGTCGTGCGCGGTTTGTAAGGTGAGGTAGCCGTTGATGAGATAAGATTGGACCTGTGCGTCGGTGAGCAGGATGGGTGTGGTCATGGTGTGGTTGATTGGCCTTTTTGAAGGTGATAGTGTTGCGGATGGTCTGGTTTAGGAGTTTTACCTCTGCTCATGCACGGATCGCTGCACGATACGCGCCCTGCCGAAGCTCGCCCGACTGCTGTCGGGCTCCGAGATGTAGCTCTTCAGATTTCACAGAAAGCGAAATCTGGCAATTATAATCCGCTCAGGGAATCCCGCTCAACCAGACCTCGGTAGAATGAGCTTATTGGTATAATCTACCCCATGATATATGTAGGTGTAAGGTAAAATAGGTGGAGCGTTGGTTCAAGCTCTTTGATAGATAGTGTAAACCATCGCAGTAATTTAGGTGGGGTCGCAGCATGAACAATCAATGCCAAATATAGAGCAACAAAAATATGGACGTTCTTTCGACCCTCGCTTGACGGTCCGCCCTTAATTGTGCAAATAAGGGCGGTACAATCGCCAGCCTTTTCTCCAATAAAGGAGTCCGCTTGGACATCGTCGGCTTGTCGAATTTGGATTATACACTGATGGCGCTCTATATGCTCTTCCTGTTGGGCATGGGGCTCTATTATCGCGGTTTCGCGTCTGAGAGCATGGAGAATTATTTTCTCGGCGGGCGCAAGATGAAGGGCTGGATGAACGGTACCAGCTACGCGGTCACCTGCATGAACGCCGATGTTGCGCCGGCCTATTGCGGCATGACGGTGATTACCGGGACCTTTATCTGCTGGTGGTATTTGAGCCGTTTTGGTCTTGCGTTGATGATCGGCGGTTTGCTCTTTGCGGTGTGTTGGCGGCGATTGAAAATATTCACCTCACCTGAATTTTACGAGCTGCGTTTCGGCGGGCATCCGGCGGCGGCGATGCGGGCTTGGGTCTCAATGCGTAGCGCCTTTATCGCGGTAGTGGCCTGGACTGGCGCGGGGCTGTTGGGTCTAACAAAGGTTTCCGAAGCGTTGTTGGGCTGGTCGCGCTTTGAGACCTTTATCGTCGTGATCCCGATTATTCTGATTTACGTGGTGCTGTCGGGTTATATGGGCGTGGTGATGTCGGATTTGATACAGACCGCGATTATGATTGTCTCGTCACTGGTGCTGATGGGTTTGGTGTGGGCGGATTTTGGCGGGCCGACGGGGCTTTATCAGGCGCTGGTCGAGCAGTTCGGCACCGGAGTGGTCAGTTGGCATCCGCCGGTCAGCCACGAGATGCTGGGGATGGTGGGCATAATCGCCTGGACGGTGGGCACGGCAGTTGGTTATGGCGGCGATGTGGCGCCGATGTCCGGGGCAATGGAGGGGCAGCGAGTATTGTCCTGTCGGGATAGCCGCGAGGCGACCCGGATGTATGTCTGGACCGAGATCGTGCTCTTTCTGATGTTGGCGGTGCTGACTTTGCCGGCCTTGGGCGCGATGGTCAAATGGCCGGGTTTGCACGACGGCAGCATGGATAAGGAACTGGCGTACGGATTGTTATTGGGCCATTATTTGCCCTCGGGGCTTCTCGGGTTGTCGTTGGTGGCGATGTTCGCGTCGATCATGTCGACGGTCGATTCGAATATGAACTTCGGCGCGCAGGTCTTTATCAACGACGTGTATCGGCGCTTTCTCAAACCCGATGCCGGTATGAGTCATTATATGGGCATCGGGCGGGTGGTGATGGTGGCGATTATGGGGCTTTCGCTGGCCGTGGCGTTGAGTGCCGAGAATGTTATCGATATCGCGGTCTTTATGTTGGGGCTCTCTTCAGCCGAGCTGACGGCGAACTGGGGCCAGTGGTGGTGGTGGCGTTTTAACGGCAAGGCGCGTTTGGCGGCTTCGTTTGGCGGGCCGGTGATTTTTTTGTTGTGCAAATACGTGGTCTTCGCGCGTTGGATCGACGCGGGCCAGGACACAGCCTATGTGGTGGTGCTGAGTTCGATCGCGGTGACGTGTCTGTTGTGGATCGCGGTGGCGCTGGGTACTGAGCCGGAGGAGGAGGAGAAGCTGCTGGCTTTTTACAAAGATGCGCAGCCGATGGGCTGGTGGGGACCGATTGCGGAAAAGGCCGGGATCGAGACAGGGGGTGGTGCGCCGATCGTGCGCGGGTTGGGCATCGCGTTGCTCGGTGCGGTGGCGGTCGGTGGCGGCATTATCGGTTTTTCGGGTTTGTATGTCGGGCGCTGGGAAGTGGCGTTGATCGGTGGGGGTGTGGCATTGGTGTTGGGATTGCTTTTTAGGGGGAGCTATGTCCGGCATATGCGCGGGCTTGAAGCGGATGCGGTGGACGCAGTGTGAACGTGGGCCGTAACTCGTGATGGCCGCGCTTGCGGTTGATGCGTTTGGCCGAGCGATAGGCGTCGATGACGCTGTAGACCCACGAGCCAATAAAGACGGCGCGGCCCACTTTTTCGGTGGTCGGGTCGACGGCGGATTGCCAGGTGGAGAAGCTCAGTTGCCCGATGCCCAAAAAGAACATCCCCTTGCCGATCTCGCCATTGTAGACTTGCCCGAGACCTTGGATGGCGTAGAGGGGCGGGACGAGGGCCAATAGCGCGGCGAGCACCGGCTCTTTGCGGCTCTTGCCCGAGAGTAGGCGTTTGAACTCTTTTTCCAGCGGGATCTGGTAATGCGGGGCGGGATAG
>DQLG01000045.1 GCA_015660315.1 Candidatus Latescibacterota bacterium | reverse complement strand
TCGCCGGGGAAGTGGTCGCGACCCGATGGACGACGGCCCGGGGATCTAAAAACAGCCGGAGACGCACCCCGCGAACGGACCGTTCCCCCTGAAGCAACTAAGACCTTGCAACTCAAACTACTAAGATCCAAAGAATAAGCATCCACATAAATTAACCACACGGCATACAGAAATCATGCGCTTGATCTACCACCTCGTCCTACCCGCACTCCTGCTCGCCGTCCCACTACCCGCCCAACTCCGCTTCTCCGCCCTAAGTGAAACGCAATTTGGCAACCTGCCCGCCGGCGAGCCCAGCGGCCTTAAGACAAGCTACCATCAACTCAGCCTCGACTACGCCTTAGAAGGCTTTCAAATCGGCCTGCGCGGCGAAGGCTTCGGTTCCAGCGAACCGGACCGCAACTACGGCGAGCTATTACAGCGCTTCGCCTCCTACCGCCGCGGCCCCCTACAAGCGACCATCGGCCACTTCTACACCATCGTCGGCAGCGGTATCTTGGCGCATGCCTTCGAATTGCCCGGCGTCATCACCGAAGATCGCGGCTCCCGCCGCCGTTACCAAATCGTGCGCGACCTCGACGGCGCGCACGTGCGCTACCGCGCCGGCCGGGCTACCGTACAACTCCTGCGCGGTTCACCGATCAATACCAGCCTACCGCCCGGCCTCAGCGGCATCAACCGCCGCCAAGGCACCGTCCAGGGCGGCTCCCTACAACTCAAAACGCATAAAAACCTCGACACCGGCTTCAGCATGCTGCACTACGACATCGGAGGACAAGAAGAAACTGGTGCGGCCCTCAACGCCCGCTGGCGCCTCGCGCCGCTATTGACCCACCTCGGACTCAAAGGACTCTACGCCGACCTGCACGGCGAATACGCGCAGCGCGACGTGACCGCCAACCGCTTATTCTCGCTCGACCGCGACCTCGGCCGCGCGCTCTACCTTTCGAGTTCGCTGACTTGGGGCGCCTGGGGCGCGAGCCTTGAATACAAAGACTACGAAGACTTTTCACTCTCTCAGGTCAACAATCCGCCGACCCTGATCCGCGAGCACTCCGCCTATCTGCTCAACCGCAATACACACGACCTGCTCGCCGACGACGAACAGGGTTATCAGGCCGAGTTGAGCTACACTTTTGCCGGCGGCCAGGCGCTCACCGCTAATTTCACCCGCGCGGTGCGCCGACACGATACAGGCGACGAAGACGACGAGACCCTGCGCGAGATCTTCCTACAAGTCGATTCACCCGTCGGCGAATATATCGATGCGCAACTCTTCGCCGACTTCAGCCGCAACCACATCCTCGAAAACGAAAAGAGTCGACTCTACGGCACCTTGTGGAACTGGTCGTTCAACGACCGCCACACGCTCAACTTCGACGCGCAATTCCAAGACATTGAACGCCGCTTCGGCACCTTGGACTTTCCCTACACCAACCTCTATTTAAACCTCGAAGCCCACCGTGCCCCCGGCCTATCCGCCGCCATCCAACTCCAGCGCACCACCGACGAGTTAGAAACCGGCGCGGACCCTTCCGGCACGACCTGGTGGTGGGGGCTCAACTTGGGCGCGGAAATACGCGATGGCCACAACGTGAGTATCTTCGCCGGGCAGCGCCGTGCGGGGCTCGCGTGTACGGCGGGCACCTGTTACGAGGTGTTGGGGTTTCAGGGGGTGGAGATGCGGTTGCACAATCGCTTTTTCTAAGCGCAAATATTCGATATCATGCACGACAAAAAATCAAGTGCCCGAAAGTGCGGTCGACCGCACTCTCCCGGCTTTAACTGTTCGCATTAAACCAGCCTTGCGGCCATCGCCCCCACAAACCTATTTATTGCCCCATTATGGATGCACAAATGCCCTTAAAAAATATCAGCGCCATACTTTTCGACCTCGACGGCACGCTAATCGACTCCGAAACGATCACTGACCGCGCCGTCGGCGAATTGCTGGCTCAGCATAATATCGATGCAAAAAACTTCGACTTTCTGCAATTCCACGGGATCAGTTGGCAACGACTTGAGCTAATCCTCAAAGAGCGTTTCCCCACCCTCGCCGAAGTGGAAGTCCTGGGCTATCTCGAAAAGCGCTTCTACGAACTATCCAAGACAGAGCCACCGCCGCTTTTGCCCCTCGCCCGCGAGACCTTTCTCGCCGCCAATGCACAAGTACCCACCGCCATAGTCACCGGCAGCGGCGCCGCCGACGTCGAGGCTTTCCTAGATCGGGCCGATCTGCGGCAAGCCTGCTCGTTCTATTTGAGCTACGAGATGTACAGCCCCTCCAAACCCGATCCCAGTTGCTACATAATAGCCGCCGAACGCCTCAATCTGCCACCCGGCCAGTGCCTGGTATTCGAAGACTCGCACCCCGGCCTGAGTGCCGCCCGCGCCGCTGGCATGCCCACTATCGCCATTACTTATAGTAGCCCACCACCCCCACCTGGCCTGGCCGACCGGATTATAGAAGATTACACGCATTTACCCGTGGATTTCTTTCACACAATAACCACCTAAGGAGCATGCCTTATGGCCCTCAACAACCCCATTCTGGACGCTACCCTCAATACCATCAGCCTCGAAAAGATCAAAGCAGAGAT
>DQLG01000578.1 GCA_015660315.1 Candidatus Latescibacterota bacterium | reverse complement strand
GGGGAAGAGGCGCAGAGCTTCGAGCAGTTCGCGCGTGGCTTCGTCGTAGCGGGCGGTTGCTAGATAGAGTTCGCCGAGACGGCGGCGCACCGGTGAGCTGTCGGAGTTGAGTTGTGCGGCGCGCTGGAGATAGGTGGCGGCTTTTTCGTATTGGCCCAGTTTAGTGTAGACGCCGCCTAAATTGACAAAACCCATGGCGTAATCGGGTTGTAGGCGAATGGCCGTTTCCAATCCTTTGATCGCCAGGGCGTAACGACCCTGGGCGGCATAGGTCGAGGCGAGGATATTGTGCAGGTCGACGGCGGTTGAATCGAGGGCCAGGCCCGCGCGGGCACTCTCGGCGGCTTTGTCGAAGCGGGTGGCCTCGAAATGGGCGCGGGCTGTTGTTAGTTGTACGGCGGTTGACGGGGGAGCCACCGGTGTGGGAGTCGGTGGAGGGTCGGGGGCGCAGGCGGTGAGCGCGAATAAGGCGCTGAAGAACAGTTGCAGCATGGTCTATTGTTGTTCCGCGAAATGGTGAAATTGGTCGATTTCGAGGTCGGTGTGGTATTCGATAGCACCATCGGGCCAGCGGATTTCAAGGGTGTCGATGCGGCTGCGCGCGCCCAAGCCGATTTCGGCGCAGAGGCTATTGGTGGAGCCGAAACCCGGGCCGCTATTGACCTCAACGATGCTGAGCAGGTCTTGCGCGCGCAGTCGCAGGCGCGCGCCGATGGCCCCTGCGCCGAGATCGACGCCGAGCCAGTGGTTTATATGGCCCTCGTTGCGGTAGAGGCTATTGGCCCACAAGTCGCCCGGATAGTGGCCGCCGACGGCGGTATAGAGGTCGAGGTCGCCGTCTTGGTCGTAGTCGGCGAAACCGACGCCGTGGCCCTTGCCCGGGTTGCCGACACCGGCAGAAACCGTAATGTCGGCGAAGCGGTCGCCGCGGTTGTGAAAGAGGATATTGGGCTCGAAGCGCGACATGATCGGGCCGCCATTGGTCAAGTAGATATCGACGAGGCCGTCGTAGTCGATGTCGCCGAAGCCGGCGCCCATAGAGCCGAAAGAGCGGGCGAGGCCCTGTTGCGGGGCTATATCGCTGAACGTGCCTTGTCCGTCGTTGCGGTAGAGATAGGCGCGGGTCGGGCGCAGGGCCAGGCCAGTGACGCGCGATTGCACCACGTCCTCGTAGAAGTTCATCGCGGAGATAAAGAGATCGAGGTCGCCATCGCCTTCGGCGTCGATAAAGAAGCCGACATATGAACCCTCGGTCGGTTTGGCGACGCCAGCTTGCGCGGTGACGTCGCTGAACGCGCCCTGCCCGTCGTTGCGATAAAGATGGTTGGGGGCGTAGACGTCGATGGCATAGAGATCGCTATCGCCGTCGTCGTCGTAATCGCCGCAGGTAACACCGAGGGTTTTGCCGCGGTAGTCGACACCGGCTTGCGCGCCGCGGTCTTTGAAGGTGCCGTCGCCCTGGTTTTGGTAGAGGCGATTGGGCCGCTTACTGCCGGTGATGCCCGAAGCCACATAGAGGTCGGGCAGGCCGTCGTTGTCGTAATCGGTCCAGACGGCCATAAAGCTGTCGTCGTCACCGTCGACACCGGCTTGCGCGCCGCGGTCTTTAAAGGTGCCATCGCCCTGGTTTTGGTAGAGTGAGTTGGGGGCGGTGCCTTCCCAGGCTTCGCGGGTGACAAAAATATCCGGGTCGCCGTCGGCGTCGTAATCGGCGGCGATTGACGCCCAGCCACCGCGCGGGTCGGCCAGGCCGGCGTTCGCGGTGATGTCGGTGAAATGCCCGTCGCCGTCGTTGCGGTAGAAGCCGTGCGGGGTTTGAATGCCGGCGGCAAAGATATCCGGGTCGCCGTCCCGGTCATAGTCGAGCCAGGCGACACCGCGCCCGCGGTCTTTTTTGCCGACCCCGGCTTCTTCGGCCACGTTGGTAAAGTGCACCGGGGATTCTTCGTCCAATGCAGCGAAGCCGATCTGATAGGTGGGCTCGAGGTCACCTGGATAGGTGTTATAGGCTTCCATATAGGCCAGGCGCAGGTTCCATTGGCGAACGGTGCGTTGTGGCGAGGCGGGGGGCAGCACGTCGATGGCGCGCTTATAGGCATCTACGGCTTGTTCGTATTGGCGCAGATGGTGGTGCGCCGAACCTAACAGGAAGGCCAAATAGACGTCGTTGGGGCGTTCGGTGAGCAGGGTGTCGAAGCGGACGGCGGCGGCGGCGAAATTGCCTAGGCGCAATAGGGAGGCGGCTTTGCCCGAACGGGCTCGGTAGTGCCGAGGATCGATTGCGAGGATGGCGTCGTATTGCGCCAGGGCGCCGGCGGCGTCGGGTTGGTCCTGGGTCATCAGCAGGTCGGCGTAGGCCATGCAGGCGGTGACATTGCCCGGGAAGGCGTCGGCAAGGCGGGTAAAAAGGGCGCGGGCCTCGGCTTCGCGTCCGAGTAGCGCCAAGGCTTGCGCCAATTGCATTCGGGCTTCGATCCGTGCGGGTTGTAGGCGTTGGGCTCGTTCGAGCGGGCGCAATGCTTGCTGGTAACGCTTTTGTTGCAGATAGATTTCTCCGAGGGAATGCGCGGCTTCGTAGTGCAGGGTATCGCTGTCGAACAGTATTTCGAGCGTTTGTGCGGCTTCTACCAGCCGGCGTGCTTTAAGGGCTTGTTGGGCTTGCTGGTAGAGCTGCTCGTTTTGCGCCGGATCGGGGGGGAGTGTTTCCGGCTTGGAGCTACAACCGAGCAGGATGGTCATTAGGGTTATAAAGGCGATCTTGGCCATGTGTTGGTGTTGTTGGTGGTGGATTTGCAATAGGTCTGAAGATAGTGTACGCACTGATGGGGGATATGCAATGGGGCTTTAAGAGGTCGAAGTTTTTATCTATCGCGATGAAAGAGTGGTTGATCGCTGTTGATTTGTGTCGTATAATTCGTATGCTTTGAAGAACTTCGACAAGGTTTAAACCTCTACAGAGGCTCGTGCGATGAAATTTTTTAGATGTTTGGCGTTGGCCAGTTTCCTGGCTGTGCTGGGCTGTGGTTCCGATGAAACTATCAAACCGACGCTAAATTACGCCGCCGATTGGGTGGGCGAATACGCGGGTAGTGGGAGTTTCGAACTTTCCAATGGCAGCAGTGGCGCTGATCGGCCGATCACGATGAGTATTGTCATGGTTAATCCCAAACAAATTACTGTGGCCGCCGAATTGGTTTACGGGACGGGTCGCAACGACTTTACCCGGGAAACCGCGATTCTCGAACCCGACGGCTCCGACCAGTTTTCGGCTGAGTTCCGTTTTTTAAAGGGTAAGACGGTGTACTCCTTTAGCAAAGACGGCGACACGATCACCGGCTCGATTGTGACCAGCACGGTCCGACCCGGCGGGACCTGGTCTCGAGATAAGAGCATGGTAGGCATCGAGGTCGTTCGGGAGTAAGCTACACGGATCATCTTAGTATTTTTCGGTTGAAGCTCAGGCTTCAGCCGTTTTTTTTTTAGGAGAT
>DQLG01000760.1 GCA_015660315.1 Candidatus Latescibacterota bacterium | reverse complement strand
CACAAGAAATACCGAACCGGGCCCCACAGACTCAAAGAGTTGCCCCACGACCCACGGCACCGCCATGCCACCTGCGCTGGAGCCGACAAAAAACCAACCCGTCACCCGTCCCGTAATCGGCATACGTTCCCCGGCAAGCGACAACACAGTGGCGAACATCGGTGCCACGGCAAGACCGCTGATAATGGTCGCCAGCCAAATCACGGCAACGCCCTGTGGTTCGACTAGGGCAACAATAGACCCCACGGCACATCCGGCAAGGCAGAACAACAGAATCGCGGATGGTGCCATGCGAGCGGCCAGCGGTATGGCCAGTACGCGACCGAAAGTGAAGACGCCCCAGAAAACAGACGTCAACAGCGCGGCACCGCCCTCGTCCGCCACATTCTGCGTCAGCGCGTAGGTGAAGATCCAGTTGCCGAAACCGACTTCAGCGCCGACGGTAGCAAACAATAGTCCGGCCACGAGGAAAATTGTCGTGCGATGCCGCGCCAGCGATTCTGTACGTTCCCGCACGTGGACTGCAATCGGCGGGCTTGGCAGGAACAGCAACAAAATAATAACCGGTACCATCAATGCCGCCAAAGACCAATAAGCCGTCGTCACAGTCCCCTGCATCTGTCCCATGGTGAAGGTAATAATCAACGGTGAGAGCATAGCACCCACGCCGAAGAAGAGATGAAGCCCGTTCATCCAGGGCCCCAATCCCGTGGGGAATAGCCAGGTCAACAGGGTATTGCCACCGACGTCGAGCGTACCCTCAGCAGCACCAAGACAGACAAAGACGCCTATCAGCACCTGCAACGTGGGGCTCAGAGGCGCCAGGACCATAGTAACCGCCATAAGGGCCAGCATACCGGCCATCAGCGGATGGCCCGGGAATCGGTCGTACAATCGTCCACCGAGCATGGCCCCGAGCAGATAGCCCGTGGACCGGGCGAGGAAGACACTGCTCAGGGCGCCGAGGGACACGCCGGTAAGATCTGCCAGTGCCGGTAGCGTCGGTCCAATTGAGGAGAGTATGAGCCCGAGGGCGACAAAAGCACTGTAGTAGGCGCAGACACGCCAGAGTCGGCCCGTGCGGTTCATAGAGTGAGTATCACAGCGATCTATCTTGCGCCCAGTCATCTGCGGTTACTGCTCTCGGCACTGCGGCGAAAACGATCCATACGCGCCCGATCCTCTTCTGAGCCAATGACCCAGCTATTGGGCGAGCGCGGTTCGCCGAGTAACCAGCGCTCTTCTGCTGTAAAATGCGACATATCGCCTTCGTAAGGCACGGGCCGATGCAGTGGGTGCATCATGGTGGGGCAATATTGAAAATAGACGATGGTGCGCGGAGTGTCGGTCAGGTTGGGTAGTGCCCGATGCCAAATGGCATTGTGAAAGGCGATGATAGTGCCGGCTTTGCCCTTCACTATAACGTGGCCCGTGACAAAGTCGTCGTCGCGAGGCCGGGTAAAAGGTCTGCGGTGAATCGACTCTTGTGCGTGTAGAATTTTTTTGTGGTGAGAGCCGCGAATGACTTCCAGGGTGCCGCAATCGTCCTCTAACGCGTCGCTCATAAAATACCCAAAACGCAGGGTGTGCAGCGGGCAGCGACCGTCTACTTCGGGGAAACCGAGTGGACCATCTGAATGCCAGATCAGTGCTTGGGGATCGTGGCCATCTACCGCGCGACATTTGCGAGTCCACTTGTCCTGGCCTAAATGAAACATCGGGCCAAATATATCGTAACTTAGTTGCAGGGCAGGTTTATAGGTGAGTAGCTCGCGGAAGACGGGATCTCGTTCTACGATATTCGTCTCACTGAATCCGCGCTCGGCGGCGACGGCTGCCGGAATCTGTGCACAGTGTGTATCGATATAGGCGTTGGCGCACTCTATGGTGCTCGTGGGCAAAGTAATGGGCAGCGTAACATAGGTATCTCGATCTATGCCTTCGAGGCATTGCTCACGCTGGGCATCGGTGAGGGAATGTTCTGTATAAGCCTCAGTTGTCACGTACGACCTTTCCTCACGCAGTAGAATTAATTGATGCGTAGTTAAGTCTGGATTGGAACGAAGGTCAATAGTTATATGGTATATCGTCTTCAATGTCTCTAATTCTTGCGACCAAGGCGAGTGTCGAATATTATAACGAACATCGCAAATATTTCCGTACGGTCGGAAATACGGCAAAATGGTATCCGATCGAGAAATCAAATGAATGCACCCCTCTTACTGGCAGGTGCCGCTGATGAAGATTGACCTTCGTTCGGATTTTACCGCCCGGCCCACAAAAGCGATGGTAGAGGCCATGGTCCGAGCCGCCGAGATGCCGAGCGGGTTCGGGCTGCGCGAGGATCCCACCGTCGTTCGTCTGGAGGCGCTTGCCGCCGAGATACTGGGCAAAGAGGACGCGCTCTTCGTGCCAACCTGCATGATGGCAAATCAAATTGCCATCCACGTTTGCTGCCGCCCCGGCGATGTCTTCCTGACCGAGGCTGAGGCGCATGTGGTCACTTCTGAGTCCGCGGCCGCTGCGGTGCTGAGCGGAGCCATGCCGCGCTGCGTGGCGGCAGTCAATGGTGCCTTCGATCTAGATGACCTCGCCGCCGCGCTCAAACCAGGTGCGGCGCTGGTGTTGCAGGAGAACACGCACGTCCGTTCTGGAGGCCGTGTCGTTGCCTTTGAACACATGCAAGCTATCGCCGAAATGGCACGCGCCCAGGGAGTACCCGTACACCTGGATGGTGCAAGAATATTCAATGCCGCGACCGCGCTCGGCCGGCCAGCATCAGATCTCGCACAGCTCGCGGAGACCGTTTCCTTTAACCTGAACAAGGGGCTTTGTGCACCGCTGGGTGCAATCCTCGCCGGCACAAGCGACTTTGTCAATAACGCGCTACGCGTGCGGCAAATGTTTGGTGGCGGCTGGCGGCCAGCCGGCATTCCAGCCGCGGCCGGCATCGTTGCGCTGCAGAGCATGATTGGGCGGCTGGCTGACGATCACAGGCGAGCAAAGCGGCTGGCGGAAAAACTCGCCACGGTCGATGGAATTATCGTCGATCCGGCGTCAACTATGAGCAATATTGTGCTGGTGCGGCCGACGGCTATGGATCCTGAGACCTTATCCGCCGCACTGGAGAAGCTGGGCGTTCTTGTGTTGCCTTTTGGGCCGTCTGTTCGTCTTGTGACCCACCGAGAAATTGACGACAACGCAGTCGAAGAAACACTGCACGCCTTTCGCTCAGCTCGCAACGGAGACGATTAGTGCAAATTGGCGTGACCCCAGAGAGTTGACCCACCTTTGTTGTGAGTATTTCTTAATACGACCAATACGTACTGGAGAGCTACTCATAAAAGGCAAAAAAACACTCACACCCTAACTGGGCCAATTGTTAGGTCCCGCACACCGCCTTATTAAACGAACACAGTCTGGCCAAAACCTTTACTCTTGAAGAGCACACTGGACAACTTTAATCCCTTTTAAGCTAAACAGTTGCAACTAGGCTTGGTACAATTTATTAACCATATAATGCTAATCTCTATACGCGGGTGAATAAACATGATGCTTACAGTTATCTCTCCAGCCAAAAAACTGGACTATGCCAGCCCAGTCGCCGCTAGCGCTCATACTCAACCAAACCTTTTAGATCACTCCCAAGAACTGCTTGAAGGGCTAAAGAAACTCTCGCCACAGGATGTCTGTGCGTTAATGGGCCTCAGCGATAAGTTGGGAGCGCTAAACTACGAGCGTTTTCAGGAATGGCATACCCCCTTTAACAGCGACAATGCCCGACCAGCAGTACTGGCCTTTAAGGGCGATGTCTATCAAGGCTTGGATGCGGAAAGCATGAGTGATGGCGATCTCAATTGGGCGCAAGACCATTTGCGAATTTTATCGGGGCTCTACGGTGTGCTTCGCCCTCTGGATTTAATGCAGCCTTATCGCCTAGAGATGGGTACCAAGTTTGCCAATAGTCGCGGTGCTGACTTGTACAATTTTTGGGATGGCATTATTAGCGGTGAGTTAAATGCATTACTGACAACCCCCAATGACGTTCTGCTAAATCTTGCCTCTAACGAATATTTTAAAGCCGCCCAAGAGAAAACCATCAATAGCCGCATAGTGACGCCGGTATTTATGGACGACAAAGGTGGCAAATACAAAATCATTAGCTTCTTCGCCAAAAAGGCGCGCGGATTAATGGCTGCCTTTATTATTAATAACAAAATCACTGAGGTAGAAGACATCAAAGGATTTGTTAGCGACGGCTACAGCTTCAACGCCGCCAATAGCGAGGGCGACAAATGGGTCTTCACCCGAGGCTAACCGCCATCGTCCTCTCTTGTCAGCATATTCCTAACGCCATGACTGGGCCTTTCTCTCAGACCTGCGAGTATAACCGCGGCTACGCCTCTCAATCGATTCCAATGGCGACAACAATAGATGTGTCGGCCCATCCGACTAGGGGTTGTGAGATGGAAGGTGAGGTGGTCGGTATCGATAGCAGAATCAGTGCACCACTTAAGGTGCATTCTTACTGGTATATAACACCAGCATAACAAACATCGGCAGTATTCCTTATGCCTCATCTTGGCGAGCAAACAAATCAGGAAACAGCCTCATCGCCAACAAATAGCAGCACGCTTGGCATTTGTCAATGCGCCCTATTCTCCCGATGAACT
>DQLG01000615.1 GCA_015660315.1 Candidatus Latescibacterota bacterium | reverse complement strand
GCCGCGACAGTCAGGGCTTTGTTGAGGGGGAGATCGATCTTGTCGATTGTGGTGGTTTCTGCGATTGTATTAAGGCGATGCTCTATGAATTTTTCCATGGCTGGATTCCTTGATAAATATGGGGCGAATCGCGCGCAAAGATACGTCGCCGGAGTGGTTGCGCCAATGGGCAGGGAAAATGTTTTTCTTTGTAAATTGCAATCGGGCCGTTGGTCGTGTGCATATCGCCGAGTTGGGCGCGGCGAGCGTCTAAGAATATCTCGTGCTTTCCGAACTTGCATTGATCGAATTGGCTATCGCCGCGCTCGGACCATTATTGGTCGCCTGCGCCGCCGCCTGTCCTCCGTCTAAAACTGCAGCGAGCATGAAATAAAGGTCAGCGAAAACAGCCGCTGACCTTTATTGCTCTGACTTCTGTAATCTGTCCTTCTTTATATCCTAAATATCTAAGCGAGTGCCCCTTCTTCGCGCAATAAGCCGACGGTTTGGCGAAAGGCGTCGATGGTCTGTTCTCGGTCTTCTGGGGTGTGAGCCGTCGATACTGGGGAGCCGGGCCAACCCTGTATGTCGACGCCGTGCAGTAAGACGCCGAGGCGGACCTTCATTGCCAAGGCCGGGTCGTTCGGGGCTTTGAGTGTTGCATAGGAGTGCACGCCCGCTTCGATCTCCGCGCGGTTGGTGGCGAGCTGTTGCGGGTTGAGGAAGACGTGAAAGCCCCCGAAGGTTCCGTAGGCGATCCAGGCTACGCCCTCCGCTGTAAACATTTCATTTAATCCGTTGATCAATGCATCGCCATAGTCTATGGCTTGTTGGCAGACATCCGTGTCGCGTACGATATCGAGCGCGGCGATGCCGGCGGCGCAAGTGGTTGGTGTGGCGTTAAAGGTACCCATGTGGAATATCTTTTCAGCCCCGTCCTGTGCCGCTTGGCGGAAATCCATGCCGGCTAAAATATCGCGGCGACCGACGACGGCGGCACCGGGCATGCCCCCGGCAATGATCTTGCCCAAAGTCGCCATATCGGGCGTGATGCCATAGGCCTGTTGCGCGCCGCCAGGCGAACAGCGAAAACCGCAGATAACCTCATCGAAAATCAGTAATGTGCCGGTTTCCGTGGCCAATTCCCGCAAGCCTTGCAAAAAAGTGGGCTGGATCGGTACCTGGCCCCAGGTTGAGCCGGTGGGTTCGAGGATCATCGCGGCGATATCGTTCGATCCACGCAGGATGGCGGCGGCGGCGGCGAGATCGTTGGGTGGGGTGTGTAGGATGGTCTGGGCCGTACCAACTGGTACGCCGCGTGGCGCGGTGCCGTCGTAATGGTTGAGGAAGCCGCCCGATACATAGTCGTGCCAACCGTGGAAGTGGCCTTGGAAACGCAGGATTTTTTCTCGGCCGGTATTTGCCCGGGCCAGGCGCATCGCCAGCATTGTGGCCTCGGTGCCGGAATTGTTAAAGCGGATGCTTTCAGCGCAGGGAATAAGCTGCTGTACGCGCTCACCCCATTCGAGTTCGAGCTCGTGGCTGGCGCCGTAGTGCATGCCCTTGCCGAGCTGTGTTTGCACGGCCTCTAAGACGGCGGGGGGATTGTGGCCTAGCAGTAGGGCTCCGTGTCCGCCGGGGTAGTCGACGTATTTATTGCCGTCGACGTCCCATTTGTGCGAGCCGTCGGCGTGTGTGACATAAATGCCGTGCGGTTCTATATAACGGGCGTCGTGGGTGATGCCCGTGGGGAAGATCTTGCGTGCTCTTTTGGCTAGTACGATGGAGCCGGCGGTCTTTTTGCAATAGGCATCGACAAGCGGTGAGTTATCGAGGTTGATCGGGCAAGGCGGTTGTGTCGTTTGTTGGCTACTCATCGTGGGGTCCCCTTATTGCGCGTCGAGGCGGGCAATGGCCGCCTCGAGATGCGCGGCCATTGCAGCGGGTGGGGTCAGCGGTGAGCTGACGTCGTTGTAGGGTGTGACCTGGTTGGTGGCTGGGTCCCAGTCTACCGGACCGTAGTCAGCGGCTTTGCCAGTTTTGGCCATATAGTGATAGAGCGCGTCGCCTTTATTGTAATGCCAGAATTCGCCGGGATAGTGCAAGAAGCCATGGCGTTCCATTGCGGCGGTGATCTCGCGGCGGTTTTGTTGTTCTTCGGGGCTGATAAAAGGCGAGTTCATTGGGGTATATTCGCTCATTTCCAGATAGGACTTGCCGCGCGAGATTTCTTCGCCATTGTCGAGATTAAATACAGAGATATCGACGGCGGCACCCATGGTGTGGGTGCCGCGGTTGGGATAGTTGGCCACCAGACAGGTCGAGCGGCGGCGGATTAGATCCAAGGGCGGAGTCTCGCCGCTCAATTCCCAGCGGCAGCTGCCGACGATCATATCGAACACGGCAGGTTTCTGGCCGAGCTCGGTCTGCATTTGTTGCGTGCGGTAGCCGTCTTCAATTTTGAGCAGCCAGCCACGTTCGCGCATATCGCGGGCGATGGCCAACAGATCGGGGATCAGGCTTTTGCGGATATAGAAAATGCGGTCGAGGTCGCCGGCGATTTTACTATTAGAAAAAAGCAACTCGACGCCGGCTTCTGCCGCCGCGTCGGCGATTGAGGCAAAGCCTTCGCCGGATTCGATCGTCGGGTGTTCGGTCATGGCTTGCAGCAGGTAGTGGCTGCGTTCCATGTGCTCGGTCCAGAAGCGGCGGCGGGCGTCTTCGTCGGGGCGAGATTCAGTATGGTTGGGCATGGGGCCAGCTCGTGGTTATGAGAGGCCGGAAGTATAAGAAATTTCTTTGAGGCTTACAATGGAGCTTATGGGGCGAGTCGTTCATTTATTATAGCGCCTAATTTACCCAGTTCCCGCAGGTCCGGATAAAGGCGAAATATTTCCTGAGACCGGTCTTTTTCATAGGGAACGAGGAAATCCCGTGCGGCGCGAAGATATAAGCATGGCGAGGGCGAGTAGTGGGATGGCTTGTTTTGGCATATATGATGTCGCCCTTTTTTGCGGTCGTTCATCCACATTTTTCACCATATCGTATCAAATCTGCTGTCAAAGATAAGACGGTCTAAATGAAAATTAGCCGGGCGCCGAGT
>DQLG01000181.1 GCA_015660315.1 Candidatus Latescibacterota bacterium | reverse complement strand
CTTCATTAGCGTCCAGAAGGAGCTCTTCGCCGGCGTCGAACTGCGCATCGGCGAAATGATCCACATCGTCAACGACGACGAGTCCACGGTCAGTTTTAGTATTACACAGAACGACGGATAGCCATTGCGCGTTCCGATCACCATCCGCATTTTCCCTACTGACAACATTCCATAAACCAATAGGCCATCCTATGACAATCCGCTTGATCTATGCTCTTGCTCTGATCTTTGCGCCCTGGACACCCTCTCAAGCCCAAGAATCCGCGCCTGCGCCGAGCTATTCAGGAAGCATGGGCAGCGTCACTGTCGGCCAGGAACAATTCTATCGCTTGAGCTTCCGCCCCGACATTCCCATCGGCCGCTGGGGTGTTGCCCTCGATATCGAGCTCTTTATTGAGGCCGAAGGCGATATCAGTGCCCGCGGTTGGGAATTCGGTTCAGCCACAGAAACCTTCGACTCGTTCTTGCGCAAAATCTATTATCTGCGCTACGGCCGTCCCGATGACGCAGTGTATTTCAAGATCGGCGCTCTCGACCAAGTCACGCTCGGCTATGGCCTGATCATGGCCGACTACCGCAATACCCTGCAATACCCTGGCATCAAAAAAACCGGAGTACAGTTCCGTTTCGACAACCTCGCGGACACCGGCATAGGGATTGAAGGCGTACTCAACAACTTCCAGGACTTCCAGGAAGGAGGCGCATTGCTCGGCGTTCGCGCTTTCGCCCGTCCCGGCGGCAAGCTCGAACTGGGCCTGACCTACGTCACGGACCTCGACCAGTACAGCGGCCTGCGCGACGGTGACGCCGACGGCGTGCCCGACGAGGTCGACGCCTTCCCCGACAACGCTGATCGCGCCCTCGACAACGACGGCGACGGCGTACCCGACGAACTCGACAGCGACGACGACAACGACGGCATCATAGACGTCGATAACGGCAGTGGCTACAACCCCGATATCGAAAAGGCGCTATTCGGGCTCAACGCCGACTTCGGCGACGATTTCCCGGTCGACCAAAGCGTCAACCGTCGCAAGCCCTTCAACAAGAACCAAGTCGGCCGCGACGCTTTCTCTATTGGGGGACTAGATATTAGTTACCCGCTAGCCCAGGGCAAGGTCCTCAACCTCAAGCTCTACGGTCAATTCGCCATGCTGATCGACGACGACGACGCGCTCTCCAACTTCGACGCACAACAAGAAGGCGTCTTCCCCGGCAATCGCAAAGCCGAGGGCTTCGGCATCGCGGCCCCCGGCCTCTGGCTCGACATGGGGCCGCTCAACGGCCAACTCGAATTCCGCCATTTTCAAGACGACTTCGACGCCCGCTACTTCGATGAACTCTACGAAATTGACCGCGCGCGTCTCGATGCGGCCTCCGGCAGGGCCCGCCCCAAAGACGCGCAACTGCAGCGCGGCGACAACCTCAACGGCGTTTTCGGGCGCATAGGCGCGAGCTTGGGGCAATACCTCTACACTTCGGGCTCCTACCAATATCTAACCGGCCAAAACGATCCTAAACAGCAGCTGATCGGCTCGGTCGCGCTGTCGAAAAAGCTGCTCGAGCAAATCCCACGCCTGACCCGTGCCCGCGCCTATTACCACAAAAACAATATCGGTACCCGTCTCAACAAAGCCGGCACAGGCAGCGATGGTTTCTTCGAGTCAACCGAGGATACCTTCTACGGCTACGACCTCGGTCTGGAAATGGCCGGCGGTGCGGCGGTGCTATGGGACACCCGCATTATCTTCGACCGCGGTGCAGACCAGCGCTTAGTGCGCCGCAAAATCATGAGCATTGAAACCGTCTTCCACTTCTAAGGCTATGCAAATAACAAAAGTATCCGCCCACTACCTGCGACTGCCCGAAGTCACCGACCGCTGTGACGGCACCCAGGACACCTGCCTAATAAAAATCGAGACCGATACCGGCATCACCGGCTGGGGCGAGGTCGATTCGGCTCCGACCGTGGTCAAAGCCGTGGTCGAAGCCCCGCTCTCGCACCAGATCAGCAATGGCCTGGCCAATGCGCTCAAAGGACAGGATCCCCTGGCCATCGACGTCTGCATGGACCGCATGATGGCAACAGCCAACTACTACGGCCGCGTCGGCGTCGGCACGCACGCGATGGCCGGTATCAACTTGGCACTGTGGGATATCGCCGGCAAGGCCCGCGGCTGCCCGGTCTACGAATTATTGGGCGGCCCCTACAAAACCAAGTTCCGCGCCTATTGCTCGATCCTCTTCGGCGACACCCCGAAAGAGACCGGCGAATTGGCTCGCCGTTTCGCCGACAAAGGTTTCACCGCGATCAAATTCGGCTGGGGTCCGATGGGCCAGAGCGAAGAAAACGACATCGCACTAGTACGCGAAGCCCGTAAGGGCGCCGGCCCCGACATAGACATCCTAGTCGACGCCGGCCAGGTCTGGGACTGGAAGACCGGGCTCAAACGCGCCGAACAATTTTCCGAGCAGGGCATATTCTGGCTCGAGGAGCCGCTGCACCCCGAGGATGTCGTAGGCTACGCCCGCCTCTGTGAATCAAGCCCGGTGCCCATCGCCACTGGCGAAGCGGAATCGCGCTACAGCGACTTCGAGCGCCTATTGGTAGACGGCCTGATCGACTGGGTACAACCCGACCCGGGCCGCTGCGGCATATCAACCATGGTTGAAGTCGGCCGCCTGGCCCACCGCCTACACCGCAAAGTCGTCAACCACTCCTTCAAAAGCGGCATCACCATCGCCGCCTCATTGCACGGCCTGGCCGCGGTGCCGCACGGCGACATCTTCGAGTTCTGCATGGCCGACTCGCCCTTGCGCCACGACCTGACGCACGAGAAATTTGAGGTCGTCGACGGTTTTGTGCACGTGCCGAGCGGACCGGGCTTGGGTGTGACTATCAATGAAGAGGTGGTGGCGAAGTATCTGGTGGCTTAGCTTTTCTTTTCTTATATAAAATAGTGCAGCATTAGCCGTGACATTGCCGGGCCACCGGGCAGGCCCTGCGAGCGGATTGCGGTCTCCGATTTCACGCCGAAGTGAAATCGGCGTTCCTGCACCTCGGCGTGGCGCAGAAGCGCCACGAGAATGAGCGAGCGGGCCTACCCGGTGGCCCAACGCCAGCACCCACCACCAGGCCTTCACACCTATGCCCGAACAACCCACACTAATCATCGACGGCCACCTCGACATGGCCTTCAACGCCCTACACCACCGCCGCGACCTCACGCAAGACATCTACACCCTGCGCGAACGCGAAGACCCCAAACCCCCGGGCCCTTCACACCCCGATTCCCTACGCGATCGCAAGCACCACGAAAGCCCCTCACGCGGCACCGCGACCGTATCCTTGCCGCAAATGCGCGAAGGACGAGTCGGCATCATGCTGTCGACGATCATGTGCCGGGTGCAGACGCCCACCGCGCAACTCGACGACGGCCAACGCACACAAGCCGCCGCGCACGCCATCGGCCAATCACACCTCTATTATTATAAAGCGCTCGAACGCGAAGGCCAGATCCGCTTTATCCACGACGTCCCGCAACTCGACGACGCGGTCGCTGAATGGCAAAACCCGGATGAGACCACACCCGTGGGATTGATCCTCAGTATGGAAAGCGCCGACCCGATCCTCGGCCCCGAGCAAGTGCAATGGTGGTGGGAACAAGGCCTGCGCTCGGTCGGCCTGACGCACTTTGGCGCTAATACTTGGGGGCACGGCACCGGCACCCGCGGCGGGCTCTACGCCAACACCTTCCCACTGCTCGACGCGCTCGCGCAAAGCAATATCGCCCTCGACCTGACCCACGCCTCCGACCTGGTCTTCTGGCAGTTGATAGACTATTGGCAGGGCCCGATCCACGCCAGTCATTGCAATTGCCGCGCCCTCGTCCCGGGCCAACGCCACCTAAGCGACGAAATGATCAAAGCGATCACCGAACGCGGCGGGGTCATCGGCCTGGTATTCGCCGAGGGGATGCTCAACCCGGAACTCAATTTCGATACCCCGGATGCCTGGCCGCAAAATGCCCGGCGCCCGATGTCGGCCGTCGTCGACCACATCGACCATATCTGCCAACTGACCGGCAACTGCGATCACGTCGCCATCGGCTCCGACCTAGACGGCGGTTTCGGCCGCGAAATGGCACCGGTCGACTACAACACCATCGCCGACCTGCAGCGCTTTCTCGACATTCTCGACCGACGCGGCTACTCGACCGAAAACGTCGAGGCCATCGCGCATGGCAACCTGTTGCGCTTCTTCCGCCAAGCCTGGAGCTAATACATGACCGCCCAGCGACCGCTGATCTTAGACAGCCACCTCGACTTGTCCTTCTCCGCCCTACAGATAAACCGCGACCTCAAACAACCCGCCGCCACCGTCCGCGTACACGACTCGGTGCAGACCATGGAGGGCTTCGGCTCCTGCACCGTGACCTTTCCCGACTTGCGCCGCGGCAATGTCGGCCTAGTCTGCGGCACGGTAATGTCCAGGCTCGACCCCAACGATAAATGGACACGCACCGGCCAGTATTGCCAAGCGCAGTGCCACGGCGTCGGCCGCGGACACCTGGCCTATTACCAAGCGCTCGAACGCGAGGGCCTGCTCACCTTTGTCAAAAGCGTCAAAGACCTGGATAATACCATCACCGCCTGGCAAAACCCCACGGCCGACACGCCCTTTGGCCTGATCCTGTGCATGGAAAGTGCCGACCCGATCCTCGGCCCCGACCAGGTGCCCGAATGGTATGACCTCGGGCTGCGCATGGTGTCGCTCTCACACTACGGCACCAGCACTTATTCACACGGCACTAGCACCGAAGGCGGCCTGCTGCCGCCGGCCAAACCCTTGCTCGACGCGTTAAAAACCGCCGGTATCATCGTCGACCTGACCCACCTGACGGACGAAGCCCACTGGGAATTGCTCGAAATCTACGACGGGCCAGTAGCCGCCAGCCACCACAACTGCCGTACCCTTACCCCTGGCCAGCGTCAACTAACCGACGAAATGATCCATTCGATCGCCGAGCGCGACGGAGTGATCGGCGCTGCCTTCGACGCCTGGATGCTCGATCCAGACTGGCAACGCAAGGTTCCGCCCTTTGAGCAATTGACCAACGCGACACTGGAAACGGTAGCCGATCATATCGACCATATCTGCCAGCTTCTGGGCACTTCCCGCCATTGTGGTATCGGCACCGACCTCGACGGCGGCTTCGGCACCGAACAGGCCCCGCGCGACCTCAATACGATCGCCGATCTGCAAAAACTCCTGCCCATCTTTGCGCGCCGTGGTTATTCGCAAAAAGAAATCGATGGGCTATTCTCAGGTAATTGGATCCGGCTCTTTAAAGACGTGTGGAGCCGGTAGGTCGAGCCATTCGGTTTCCGATCCAAGCCCTGTTGCACATACCTCAAATAAGACTGCACAGCCAGACCCGGTCATCGCGCTAAGAATTGTCCGGTCGACCGGACAATTCTTAGCGCGATAATATGTATTCTACCT
>DQLG01000123.1 GCA_015660315.1 Candidatus Latescibacterota bacterium | reverse complement strand
TCCTGGTTGCGATCTATGGCCTCCTGCACCGCGGGCGTGAAATCCTGCACGCCAAGACTCAAACGGTTGAACCCCAATTCGGCCAGCAGATCGATATGTTCGTTCGAGGTGGCGCGCGGATCAATCTCGACCGCGCGCTCGGCGTCGGGCAGGATCGTAAAATACCGCTGCACCGTCTCGTGCAAGACCCGCAACTGCCCGGGGGTAAAATACGTCGGCGTTCCACCGCCCCAATGGTACTGGATTACCGAAGGTTTGCCTTGCAGACGTTCGCCCACCAACGCCATTTCTCGTTCGAGATATTGCAGATAGCGCGCCGCCACCTCACGCTGGGGCGTCACCACCACATTGCAACCGCAAAAAGAGCAGCGGTGTTCGCAGAAAGGCAGGTGGATATAGAGCGAAATACACTGCTCAATCCCCAGCTTCTCTAGGCGGGAAGAGTAATGCGAAGCGGTAAATTCTTCGTTGAACTCGACCGCCGTCGGATAGGAAGTATAGCGCGGTCCGGGTCGATCATAGCGTTGCAGTAGGTCCGCGTCTATCTGTAAATCGGTCATCTGGTCTCCTGGGTATGCGGTAATAATTTGCAAAGTGCACCGCAATTCCTATACCAACCGTTTCCTGGCCGTATCCGGGCTATCTACACATTTTTTCGTGACATCATCCCCTCCCCCGAGACCATCACGCCACAGCCAGATCCTCCGCTTGCGGCGAGCGCCCACGATAGTCCAACCAGACATTCTCATCAAAATCGTAGAGCTTGCAGTGTTTTGTCGCCCGCCAATAGTCGTACAGCCCAAAAGGCAGATCGTGCACCTCTTCCGGATAATGTTCTTTGATCGCCTCGGCGGCGGCGGGCAAATGATAAAAGGGAATGCGCGGGTCGACGTGATGCGGAATATGAACGAAGATATTGTGGAAAAAAATATTGAGCAGGGCCGGGACGCGAATATTGGTGGTACCCTCCACCTGCCCCTTAAACTTGCTCCACAGACCGTCGGCGTGCCATGCGATATCCGGCTGGATGTGGTGAATATACACGGTGGCGCCAATGATATGGTTGAAAATTAGCCATGGCACAATAAGCACCTTACACCAGACCCACAGCGCGTAGGCCGCACCGGTCCCGCTAGCCAGGCCGATCGCAACAGCCCCGGCGACGGAGAGCAGAACAAAGTAGAGCACAAAGCGCTTATCCTGTCGAATGGACTCGGCTAGTTTTTTCGAGGAGCGCAATACGACCATTTTTTTCCACCAGACTTCGAGCAAATAATAAATGCCGGCACCAAACGCGGACCATTCGATGCGATGCATGGCTTTCTGCAGTCGGGAAAGTCCATGGTATTCTTGTGCCGTCAACGGATGCCAAACGAAATCCTTGTGCTGCCGTATCGTAAAGGAATGGTGGACCCGGTTGTGCCCCATGTCCCAGGCATTATAGATATGCAACGAGGGCAACATCAGGGCCCGACCAATGGCGCGGCACAGTTTTTTACTCTTGAACAATGCCCCGTGGCACGCATCGTGGCCAAGAATAAATAAGCTGCTGACACTCAACCCGGTAAGCACCCATAAGGCCAAGAGCAAAACTGGGTTGTCCGTATAGAATAAAGCGCCCAAAGAAAAGCCATAAATCAAGACGGCCCAAAGCAAATAGAGAATCCCCTTGCCGGTGGGATTTTCGTAACAAGAATCGGGTATAATCGAAATAGCTTCCCTTAACGTGTGCTGGTGCTCGCTGTCGTGTGGATCGGTCATCATATTTCCTTATTCATTTTGCCGGATATCTCCTATCGGTGCGTTAATTCAGTTTGTGGGCAAGCAAGGTTTACCTACCGGCGTAATGCGAAAAGGCGATAAGTACCAAGCCTTAAGCACGGTAAAGCCCAAGCCGAACATATAATAAGCATAGAGACAGTATGCACCAGGCCGTTGATATAGTACAGTTCCCGACCATCGGAAATCAGTTCCAACACGACCTTTTGCTCCGCATCAGGTATCATATGCATTCCCCCTCATTACGCGTTAGCCAAATAATTAGGCTACCGTGCTAGTGATGGTGACCTGCCGCCGCTTCCTGCAATATTGGCGATACAAAGGGGATGTCCAACGACAGCCCGCGCAGTACGAGCAGCACCCCCAACAACGCCAAACCAAACGGCGCCGCTTGCCGCAGCCCTTGCCACTGCCGCGGCCGCACTACCCGGCCGACGAACACCGTAGCCAGCATCAGCGGCAGGGTTCCCGCACCGAAAACCGCCATATAGGCCATACCCTGCCATACCCCACCGGTGGCCAACGAAGCCACTAACCCCATATACACCAGCCCACAGGGCAAAAGCCCGTTCAACAGCCCGATCAACAATAAGCCACCCCGCCGATCCCGGACCAGTAACCCACCGAGCTTCCCCTTCAGCGCGATAATTCCCGCACTGAAAGGCAACTCCAGCACGAGCGGATTACGCCTCGACAACCACAATATCGCGCTCAACAACAATGTAATCCCCAACCCAACAGAGAGGTATTGTTGCACACCAGCTAATCCGAAAAAACCGCCGACCATCCCAATAACGCCACCCAACAGGGCATAGGTGATAATCCGTCCGCCATTGTAGCACAACCGCCCGAACGCGAAACGCAAAACGCCATCGCGCCCCCCGGGCAAAGCCAGTGCCAAAGGCCCGCACATGCCCACGCAATGTAAGCTACCGCCCAACCCCAATAGAAACGCTGTCCATAATTCCATGGTTAATCCACCCTTAACACTAATTCGCTATAGTATCCCACCGCCCCGTGGTCCCAGCGGATCTTTGCCCGCCACAAACCAGCTTCGAGATCGGCCGCCGGCAGCAACTGTCGCCCATTCGCGTCCAGTGCAATCGCATACTCGCGATCCCGGCGGAAGTCGTCAGGTCGATAGAGATGAATCGTCCCCTGCAATGTTCCCCGGATCTTGTGCACCGGAAAAGCAAAAGCAAATTGCCCGCCTTCTCTAGTCGCTGTCCAAGCCACCTCTGCAGGTAAGGCCTGGGCGCGCTTAACACTGTCAATATGATCCTGATGCCCGATCGCGCGCTGATAATAATCGGCGCTGACCAATTCGACCTCCTGCGTCAAAGCGAAGCCTACAAAGCCGAGTACCAGCACCACGAAGACCATATAGGCCCCGGCGACCCCCAACGACCAGGCCCGACCGCCCTTTTTCCCTAGGGAATGCTGCAATGGCGTATCCATCTTACGATCCTTTCTTTTGCACATTATGCGGCGCTAGAAAAGCCGACTCCACCGCGGAGACGAACCGCCCGTCCGCATAGATCGCGAAGCCAACCGGGTTTCGACCCGGCATAAGCCCCTCACGAGGAAGGGCCAGCAGGAAGCGTCCCACCAGCATGCCCTGCGGCGGTACCTGCGCCAAATCGCCCAAGGGGATGATCTCGGCGGCGGCGGGTTCGACGACCCGGATCTCGACCGGAACTTCGGCGAAGGTTTTGTTGATAATCTTGACGGAATAGAAATTGGCCAGCCGCCCGTCGGCCAGATCGGTATGCAACTTGCCAGGTTCGCGCAGGATCACTGCCTGTAGTTGGTCCCGCGTGGCGAACAAATAGGTCACTACCCCCAACAACACCACCAACACCGCCGCATAAGCCAACACGCGCGGCGTCAACAGTTTTCTCCTGTTTTCTTCGATACCGCGATACGACGAGTAGCGTATTAAACCGCGGGGCCGTTCGACCTTGTCCATGATCGCGTCGCAGGCGTCGATGCACGCCGTGCAGTTAACGCACTCTAACTGGATGCCGTTGCGGATATCGATACCCGTCGGACACACCTGCACGCACTGGCCACAATCGATGCAATCACCAGTGCCCTCCGTCTCGTGTTCGGCTCGCTTCAGCTTGGCCCTCGGTTCTCCGCGCCGGTAATCGTAGGTTACAGCAATAGTGTCCTCATTGACCATCGCCGACTGCCAGCGACCGTAGGGGCAAACGATGATGCAGGCTTGCTCGCGAAAGCGGGCGAATACACCATAAAAGACCAAGCTAAAAATGCTGATCGAGAACAGGCCCTGCAGATGCTCGCTCGGCGGGTCGGTGATGATCTGCCACAGCGGACCGCTGCCGCTGATATAGGCCAGGAAGGTGTTGGCGATTAAAAAGGAAATCGCGAAAAATACCCCGTGCTTGAGCATTTTTTTTAGAATCTTCACCTGCGTCCACGGCTCTCGATCCAGCCGACGCTGCATGGCGGCATCTCCCTCGATCCAGTACTCGATCTTGCGGAAGATCATTTCCATAAAGATCGTCTGCGGACAAACCCACCCGCACCAGATCCGCCCGAACACCGCAGTGAAGAGCACGATAAATACCACCAGGCTCAATACCGCCAACAGGAACAGATGCAAATCCTGTGGCCAGAAAGGCACGCCGAACAATACGAACTTCCGCTCAAGGATATTGAGCAGCAGCAACGGATGGCCACCGATCTCGACAAAGGGGCCGGTGAAGAGGATCGCCAGCAGTACCCAACTGACGATCCTGCGGACTGAGTGGTGGCGACCGACGGGGCGTTGTGGATGGATCTTGAGCCGCTTGCCCTCCTGCGTCACATTGCCGAGATGGTCCCGGTAGGCTTCCTTGTAGCCGGTGTTATCCGTGGTCTTCGATGTCGTCATCGCAAAAAGGCTACGGGCTTAATGCTCTTTCCCTTGCACGAACTGGCGGTCGACGCGCAGCACTTCCCCGATGACCAGCACCAAACCCGCCGAGAGAAAACTGATCAGCACCAATAGCTTGCTCTGGCCGGAGCTGATCAGCTCCTCGACCAACGCCGGCGGAACCCTGTAACCGGCGTCGGCCATCTCGCGCAGGTACTCCTGTTCCGGGCTCGGTCCCATGCCAAGATGATAGTAGAGCACATAGACGACCCCGAAGACCATCGTGAAATAAAAACCGTAGAGCCACCAACGCGGCAGGCTATTGTCCAACTCTTGAATGCCGTCGTATTCATGCCCGGCGATTACTTCACCTTCGCCAGTTTCACTCATGACCGATCTCCTGCCCGCCCTGGTCCAACGGCAGATTCGCCAAGCGCCGCAATTTATCACCATCGGCGCTAAAAAACCACACGCTCAGCACCACGAAGAAGGAGAAGAATACCAGCAACGAAAAAATGGGATAGATCTCCACGCCGTCGATTGAACTCAACACTTCCTTATACATGACTGTTCTCCTTTACCACGTCTCGGTTTCGCAGGGACTTTCCCGCTGCAAATCCGGCTTCTTGGGATTGGCGGGATTGCTGCCCCGCATTGAGACGATATAGCTGGCGACCTGGTGCAATTGCACGTCGTCGAGCTTCTTACCGCTGCCGTAGGGCAACATGCCCTTAAGCTGGTTGCCGCGTTTGATACTGGTCATAATGTCACCGGTATTGCAGTCCTTGATCCACGCCCCGTCCGTCAGGTCGGGGCCAACCTGACCGCCCAGATCATGACGGTGACAGGTATAACACAGATTGCGCGGGCTCTCAAAGATGGCCTTGCCGGCGGCGAGGCCTGCCGCGTCGATCAGAGGATAGTAGGCGCTATAACCTCCGCCCGCCTCGACCCTCACCATCAACTTGTCGTGGCGACCCGTCAATGTCGCGTCCGCGCGGATATCCGTGCCCAGACGCTGCATATAGGCAATCAGCGCTATGATCTCGCGATCGGGGGCTATTTCCATGCCGCTGTCGACGAGCCGGCCGGCCACCTTGCGCGACTGTTTTTCCAAATCGGCGGCGGCCTCTATGGCGAAGCCCTCCTCATACGGCACACCCAAGGTCCGCATCGCTTCGACCTTCTTGTCGATGAGCGAATAGTCGAGTGCGTCCGTCAGCAACCAGGGATAAGCCGGCATGATCGACCCCGGCGAGGTCGACTCCGGGTCCTTCATATGCAGCGCGTGCCACGAATCGGGGTATTTGCCGCCGATCCGGTGCAAATCCGGCCCGGTGCGCTTCGAGCCCCAAAGGAAGGGGTGGTCGTAGACGAATTCGCCCGCCTTCGAATAATCGCCGTAGCGCTCGACTTCCGAGCGGAAAGGCCGGATCATCTGCGAGTGGCAGTTATTGCACCCCTCGCGGATATAAAGGTCGCGCCCCTCCAGCTCCAAAGGCGTATAGGGCTTAACCGCAGCGATGGTCGGTATATTCGACTCCACCAGCGCCGTCGGCACGTATTCGACGACACCGCCGATGAAAATAGCGACGAAAGTTAACAGGGCGAACTGCGTCGGTCTGCCCTCCAACCAACGGTGAACACTCGAAGAGGCATGGCTTTGTGCCACCCGAGTATCGAGCGGCAGCGCCTGCTCCTCTTCCTCGGCGATCAGACTGCCCTGTCTGGCCGTCGCCCACAAGTTGAACACGGCGGCGACCGCGCCGGCAATATACAGCCCACCGCCCAACGCGCGCATCGCGAACATCGGCATAATCTGCGTCACCGTTTCGAGAAAATTCGGATAGCGAAGCACCCCCTCTTCATTGAACTCCTTCCACATCAACGCCTGCGTAATACCGCTGAAATACATCGCCAGCACGTAAAAGGCTATGCCCAACGTCGCCGCCCAAAAATGAAAATTGGCCAGCTTGACCGAATAGAGCCGGGTGCCGTAGATCCGCGGCACGATATAATAGAGCATCGCGAAGGCCAGACCGCCGTTCCAGGCCAGCGCGCCCATATGCACGTGGGCGATCACGTAATCGGTATAATGCGTCAGCGCGTTGACATTCTTCAGCGACATCATCGGACCTTCGAAAGTCGTCATCCCGTATGCGGTCACACCGACAACCAAAAACTTGAGCACAGGGTCCTCCCGCACCCGGTCCCAAGCTCCGCGCAAGGTCAGCAGCCCGTTGAGCATCCCGCCCCACGAAGGAGCGATCAGCATAATCGAAAAGGCCACGCCCAACGACTGCGCCCAATTCGGCAGGGCCGTATAGAGCAAGTGGTGTGGCCCCGCCCAGATATAGATGAACACCAGTGACCAGAAGTGCACGATCGAAAGCCGATACGAAAACACCGGCCGGTTGGCCACCTTGGGAATAAAGTAGTACATGATGCCCAGGAAGGGCGTGGTCAGGAAGAAGGCCACCGCGTTGTGGCCGTACCACCATTGCACCAGCGCGTCCTGGACCCCCGCGTAGAGCGAATAGCTCTTCATCGGGCTGACCGGCAATTCGAACGAGTTGACGATGTGCAGCACCGCGACGGTGATAAAGGTGGCCAGGTAAAACCATATGGCCACATACATGTGTTTGACCCGCCGCTTGTAGATCGTACCCAGCATATTAGCGCCGAAGACGACCCAGATTACCGCGATCAGAATATCAATGGGCCATTCCAGCTCGGCGTATTCCTTGCTGGTCGTATACCCCAGCGGCAGCGAGATCGCCGCCGCGACGATAATCAGTTGCCAACCCCAGAAATGGATCTTGCTCAGCGCCCGACTGAACATCGGCGCCTTACACAACCTGGGCAGCGAATAATAGACCCCCAAGAAAATCGCGTTGCCCCCGAAGGCGAAAACCACCGCATTGGTATGCAGCGGCCGCAGCCGGCCGTAGGACAATTCGGGTATGAACCCCAAAAAATTGGGGTAGACCAATTTGAGCGCGACAATCAATCCCACCAGAAAGCCGACGATACCCCAGATAATGGTCACCGCCGCAAAATTGCGCACCACCGCGTTATCGTAATAAAACGTCTCCAGAGGACCTCGGTCAGCCCGCTGCGGCGCCGACTGACTTGCCCCCTTCCTGTGTACCTCTGTCGTCACGGTACTATCTCCTTACTAGGTTTAGCACTTTTACGCCCGTCAAAGAGAACGCGCAGAGCCGGCGTATACGTATCTTCGTATTGCCCGTTGCGCATCGCCCAGAAAAACGCCGCCAAGAACACCAGGGCGATCAACAGACTGAAACCGATCAATAAATAGAGCGCACTCATCGCTCAACTCCCGTATAGCGGGCGGCCAATCGCGTGGCCCCCGTGGCGAAGGCCATGACGCTGATCGAGCTAAGCGGCATTAAAATCGCGCTTACAAGCGGCGACAACGCGCCCTGCACCGCGAAGCTCAGGCCTACTGCGTTATAGAGCAGCGACAGGACCATGCTGGCGACCACGATACGATTGGCGCCGGTCGCGAAACGCAGGAAGCGCGGCAGCCGTTGCAAATGCTCGGCCTGCAGAATGCCGTCGCAAGCCGGCGAAAAGACGCTGGTATTCTCGCTCACCGCTATGCCCACTGCGCTGGCCTGCAACGCCCCCGCGTCGTTGAGCCCGTCGCCCACCATCAGCGCGTTGTGCCCCGACGTCGGCAAAGTGCCTACGAATTCCAGCTTGTCGGTCGGAGACTGACCAAAGCGCATGTCGTCGACGGCGAAAAAAGCGCTTAGCTTTTCCCGCTCCCGATCGTTGTCGCCCGACAATAACAACAGCCGATACCGCTCGCCGAGCGCTTCAAGCACCGGGCCGATGCCCTGGCGGTACACATTGCCCAAACGGAAAAAACCCCTGTAATCCCCGTCTACCGCCACGTGCACCTGCGCACCGGGCAATCGCGGGTCGGCCCCTTGCCCGGCCTCGCCCACCCATTCGCGCGAGCCCGCCATCACCTCCGCCGCCCCGACCCTGGCGCGCAAACCCCGGCCTGGCACTTCCTCGAAATCCGACACCACGCCGTCGCCCACCGCCGCCAGCCCCTGCAAGAGGCTGCGACTCAATGGATGCGCCGAATTGCGCAGCACAGCGGCTAGGCCTTCCCGCTCCGACTCCGCCAGCGCCGTGCCCTCGTAGCCGATCTCGTTGTCCCGAGCGCGAGTCAGGGTACCGGTCTTGTCGAAGACAATCGTATCGATATGGGTGAGTTGCTCGATGATTTGCGCGTTTTTGAGGAAGAGTCCCGAGCGCGCCAGAATGCCCAGCGCCGTGCCCAGCGCAAAGGGCGTCGACAAAGCCAGCGCGCAGGGACAGGCGATGATCAGCACAGAAGTAAATACGTGTACCGCCATTCGCGCATCGGACCCGGCCCAATACAGCGCCGCCAGCGTCGCAATGGCCAGCACCGCCCCAGTGAAGTATTTGCTGAAGGCGTTGACCCGCTGTTCGAATTCGCTACCTCGCTTTTTACGGAAAGCCGGGTGGTCCCACAACCTCGCCAGTTGGCTCTGGGACACCTCTTTGCTGATTTCCATTTCCGCGGCGAGCCCGCAAACGCGTCCACCGGCGTGGAGCGTTTCGCCGCGCACAGCGGCCACGGGTTCGGCTTCGCCCGTCACGTAGCTGTAGTCAATCCGGACCCACGGCGACCGCAGGCGGCTATCCGCCGGAATCAGTTCGCCGTGCCGCACGAATATGCATTGCCCAGGCACTAGCTCGGCAACCGGCACGCTGCGTTCGGCGGCTCCTTCCCTGACTGTCGCGGCCAGCGGAAAATAAGAGCGATAGTCGCGGTCAAAAGACAGCGCGTCGAAGGTCCGCCGCTGAAAGACCTTGCCCAGGAGCAAAAAGAACAGCAGTCCGGTGAACGAATCCATATACCCGCTGCCGACGCCGGCGAAGATCTCATACGCGCTGCGGCCGAAGAGCGCCACGATGCCCAACGCTATCGGCACCTCGATCGATATGATCCCCTTGCTCAACCCGCGCCAGCCCGCCGCCAGGTAATCGGCAGCGCTGTAAAAAAGCACCGGCAGCGCCAACAACAGATTCGCCCAACAAAAAAAACGCTTCCATTCGACCGCCACACCCTCTGGCCCGGCCAGGTATTCGGGCAAACTGAAAAGCATCGCGTTGCCGAAACAGAAACCCGCCACCCCGACCTTGCGCACCAACGCGTCGCCGCCTAGCCTCTTCTTATTCGTCGCCGCCCCGCCCAACGTGATCTCCGGTTCATAACCCAAGGAGGCCAGTAGCTCGACCAATCTCCGCAGCGAAGTCCGCTCTGCCGCAAAGCCCACTGCAAGCTCGCGGCGCATAAAATCGACTTCCGCCCGCACCACGCCCGCATCCAAGCGATCCAGGCTCTCTAACAGCCAGACACAGGAAGCGCAATGAATCTGCGGCAACCGCAACCTCACCTGCTGCACGGCCCCCTGCACATCCCCGTCGAGCAACATCCGCTCGACCTGCGCGTCATCGAGATAGGCAAACTCCCCCTTTCGCCCGGCCCGCTCTTTCGGCGATGTGCCAGGCCGGTCTTCTAACGCGTAATAATCTTCGAGGTCGTTCGCACGGAGAATGTCGTAGACGGTCTGGCAGCCATTGCAGCAAAAACATTTGTCGTCAGACGCGATAACTCGATCTAAACAATCCACGCCGCAATGAAAACAAGACTTAGCCTGTGCAGGTAGAACCTTTATGTTCATGGCTCATCACAAGGCAAATTCCATACCACAAAGCATTGCAACGAGGATTCTACTAATGCGGGCGTAGATGGGCGATTTTTCCTCGGGAAAAGACCAAGACATGAGATATAGATATCTCACAATTTCACTTGCCGAGACTTTCCCGTCACACTCACTTCATACAAATAGAGCAATCTTGGCGGAGCGCCCTTCAACCGGTCTTGGTATGGGCTTTGCTCCCTTATAAGTAGAGATCCCATCCATCGTTATTCTTGTGGAGGCCACCATGACTACTACATCCCGACAAGACCTCATACCCCTTATCGCCCAACATCCTTTTTCTGCAGATCTCGCCGCATCTCATCTAATACAATTGACCGAGGGAACTGCCCTCACGCAATTCGCCCTCGGCAAATATCTCGCGCACGAAGATGAGAGAGCCGAATTCTTCTGTCTGGTAGTTAAAGGAATAGTAGCCTTAGAAACGGGCCAGGCCGTCGACCATGCCATCGCCGTGCAATCGCTTGAGCCAGGCGAAGTGCTCGGCTGGTCCTGGTTCGTAGCACCACATCGCTGGGGTTTCGATGCGCGCGCCATTGAAGAAGTGCAGGTACTCGCCTTCAATGCCGAATATCTGCGTCGGCTCTGTGAAAACGACCACGAGTTGGGTTATCAGATGCTCAATCGCCTCGTGCAAGTCACCACAGCCCGCCTAATCGCCACCAGACGGCAATTGGTGGAAAACACGCGTGTGCTTTATAATGCCGACCACTTGGCAACAACATCAAACTTTGGCAAGCAGATAGTCCACTACATCAGCGGCCCCATAAGTATCCTTGTCTGCCTCTAGAAAACCCGCCACCTGCAAGAGGTCATCGCCGGCGGTCAACAAAGGCTGTTCCAAGTAGCCGCTAGGGCGCCGCTGCGGCAGACCGACATTGGCCAATAGCGCATTACAAAGGCACTTGCGCCCCTCGGTCTCTGTGACATCTCCGCCTTTTTTCACATAACTGGCCACCGATTCGGCAGCACAGCGATAGTCCACACTGCCGTCGTCGCGCCGATAAATAGTGCGCAAATACCCCAGATTGCACGTGCGGGGCCGCACCGCGTACGCATCTACCCCGGGTAACTTGCCCTCGAACTCAATTACTTTAAAGGGAAAACCGGTGGGAGAAGCTGCCGGATCGGTGAATATCTCAACCTCGCCGTCGCGCAATCCGCGCAAGACCTGCGATTTCAACTGCCCATCCACCCCCGACTCCTCACAAAAAGCAAAGGCCGTACCCACCTGCACCCCAACCGCCCCCGCCTCCTGCACCTCGCGCAAACGTCCGGGATTGCCGCAGGAACCGGCCATCCAGAAGGGTTTACCCAAGGCGGCGATCTTAGCCAAGTCCACTTCGTCGCGCGGTCCGTAGACCGGCTCGCCCCGGTCGTTCAACTGCAACTTGCCGCGCGGGGGCGCATTGTGCCCACCGGCCGTAGGCAATTCGACGACAAAGCCGTAAATTTCCCCCGTGGCCCGCTTCAACAACGCCTGCGCCAAGGTCGACGAGGAGACGATGGCCAGAAAGCGGGGCCGTTGCAACGCCCGCTTTTCACCGGCGAAAGCAACCGGGTCGAAGCGCATCTGCACCTCCTCGCCGCCGCCTTCCACATGTAACTTCAACTCCGCCGCCTCGCCCCGCGCAAGACGGTCGAGCGCACCGGGAATTTCGCGCGGTATGCCCGCTCCCACAATCACATAGTCAACTCCGGCCAACAACGCCCCGTAAAGCGAAGACAGGGTCGGCATCTGGATCTTTTCCAGATAGTTGATGCCCACCTTGCCCGTATGGCCTTCACGGGCCAAAAAGACTTCGACAAAATTAGCCACCACCGTCAGCTCGATCAGCGCCGGATCGGGATCTATGGTAAACATCGGCACGATCGCAAAGGGCGCATCCACCGCCTTGCCGCCTTCCAGGAAATAGCGGTCGATCACCCGCTCGGCCATAGGCGCCAAGGGAAACTGCGCCAAAGCGCGACGCATATGCCCATCCGGATCACCCGCTTGCAGACGCCGCGCCAGAACATTCTCCAACGCCGTACCGGAAACCACTCCAAGCTGCCCCAGCCTGGCAACCGAATTGGCCAAGCGCCAATTCGACACGGCGACCCCCATGCCCCCTTGGATAATCTCTAATTCTTTCATTGTGTTCCCTTTGTCAACGGTGACTTATCCCCGCTCCATGTGCGAATTTTCGCCGCGATTTCCTCCGACCATCCAGCCATGACATCTTTGACCATGCCCTCTCGATCCACAAAAAAGGAGAGTGGAATAAAGACCTGATCGCCCGAAAAAATTTGCGAGAAAACGTGTTCCTCGGTAGTAAAGAGCTGATAGTTTACACCGAGCCTCCGAGCAAAACTCGGCACCTTGGCCTTTGCCGCGCCCATATCCAAACTGATGCCCACCACCTCGATTCCGTTCGCTGCCAGCGACGGCGCCAACGCCGCCAACTCAGGCATCTCCCGCAGGCAAGGGCCGCAATGCGTTGCCCACAGATTGATCAGATAACTGCGATCTGCCCGGCGAAACGCGGAAAAATTCGTCTGCTCGCCGTCTAACCCCTGCAACGCGATCGCCGGGAACTCGTCTCTAGGCTGCACCACAAGCGCCGCCAGCAGTTCTGCATCCTCTCCCGCCGGGTCCGGCAAGCTCGTCGCCGCCAATTCGACAGGCTGTAACGATTGCTCCCCTTCGACCACCCGCACCGTCGCGCCCGCCGCAACCGAGCCGACGCGCTGCCGTTCACCCGACGGCCAACGCACTTCCAGCCACTCTACCGCCTCTTCCGAATCCAGACCGAAGAGCAGGCGCGGATCCCCCTGCGAGACAAAACCGCTGCCGCCGGTCTTTGCTTTAACGGCAATCCCCTGCGAGGTTTTTACCCTCACCTCGGCGCCCCACGCGTCGGGACCGCTCTCCCGCCCCTCCAGCATCACCCGCACCCAATGGCGTTGCTGGCCCACCTCATTGCGATACAGGTGGTGCACCTGTCCTTGCAACTCGGTCAACAATAGGTCGTAGTCTCCGTCATTGTCGAAATCAGCCCAGGCGGCACCGCGGCCGTCCCCCACCGAATCCAGCCCCGACAGACCGGAGATATCAACATACGCTCCGCCCTGGTTCAGGTAGAGCTTGTCGCGCTCAAAACCGCTGAAGGAAAAACCCTCGGCGAAGATCTTACCCATATGGCCGCGCTGATAATCCTGATTGCCCGCCGCTTCATCCCCTGTTGACGACGCCAGCACGTGGCGCCAGAACAGGCTTCAGGTGTCCTTTAGCGACTTGCCCGATATAAAACCGTTCGGCGCGTGCAGATCTTGCCAACCGTCGTTGTCAAAATCGACGAAGCCGCCACCGAAAGCCCAACCCGCCCCGAAGGGTCCGGCCGCCTGGCTCGCATCCTCGAAACTGCCGCTACCCAAGTTGCGGAAGAGCGTATTGCCCGCCGCCAGTTTATTGAGCACCCGCGTCTCGTCGAGTTGTTTTACCCCATCGGGAAATAATCGACTGAGTATCCGGTTGCCCGCCGTCGAGGACATATTACTGACGTGCAAATCCAGCCGGCCGTCGTTGTCGAAATCGCCGACGGAAACACCCATGCCATTACCCGGGTCGAGCAGCCCCACCTCTTCCGCCCGATCAGTAAAATAGCCTCCTTCGTTGCGATAGTATCCATTCTCGCCGAAATCATTGGCCACATACAAATCCTGGTCGCCGTCCTCGTCCAGATCGGCGAAAGAGGCCGCATAGGACCAGCGACCGTCGGCCACACCCCGGCTCTCGGCCTGCTCGGTAAAAGTTCCGTCGCCGCGATTGACGAAGAGCAGGTTTGGCGTGCCATTGGTAGCCCGTGACCACGAATTGGGCATGACCGTACCGTACTGGTTATAGGAAGTCACGTAGATATCGGACCAGCCGTCTTGGTCGACATCGGCGGCGACGGCGCTAAAACCCTGCGCCGGATAGGCCACGCCGGCCTCTTGCGATACATCGACGAGATTGGGCGCCCCCTCCTCCGTCGGGCGATTCTCAAAGAGCATCTGATAACCCGCCGCCGCCAGAAAGAGATCGACATCGCCGTCATTGTCACTGTCGAGGAAAAGTGGACCGGTAGCCGGTGGCGTAAACTGGACCCCGGCTGCGGATGCCCGCTCGGCAAAGGTACCGTCGCCCTGGTTCATATAGAGGAAGTTCCGTCCCACCCCCGTCACCAGCGCATCGAGCCAGCCGTCCCGGTCAATGTCGGCAACGGCAACGCCGTGGGCGAGAAAGTCTTGGTTGCCCGGCGTACCGAAACGAGGAGCCGAACGAAACATTCCGGCGGGCAGCGATACCTCGCTAAAAAGCTCGGTGAGTGCGACATGCGCGCCGTGTTTTTCGAGTTCGAACGCGTCGAGAAGCCAACGTCCCTCCGGCTGCAAGGTCGCCTCGATCCACGCTTCGGCCTCGGCCCACTGACGCATCCCCGATGCGTCGCGACCAACGATGGCAAAATAGATATGCGCATCGGCCTGCACCGCCTCACCTTCAATAAAGTGCGCCTGCTTAACCTTGAAACGCACGTCCTCGATCGCGGAAAAATAGCCCAGGTAACGGCGCCACTCCCCGACAAAAGCCTCCCGATCCAACCCGTCACTGGACCAATCCGCGTTCCAAGCGACAGTCCACTTGTTTGCCGGATGGGCGACATCGCCACGCACTGGCAATCCTCCGGCACTGAGCCCGGCCGCAAAATACGAAGCCAACTCGTCGATCTTTTTTTCGCGCACGGCCAGCGACAGCGCGTGCAATTGATTGGCCAACGACTCCGAATAATCCTCCGCGCGGTCGACAAAAGCCCCGTCGACGGACTCGCCGAGTAGTGGTCCCCTCATCACCAGCAACAAGACTAACAGCAACAAGCTCTTCATATTTCCCGCCCATCTCCCATATATGCTTCCGCCCAAATCCGCCTGGACAACAGCGATTTATTTACCGGCTAATGCCAGCTAGTGGTCCTTGCTCGGTTTCATATAGACCAAACCAAATAGCGCTACGAATAAACCACCCCACAACCCGGCACCCACGAGCAATTCGACGGTATAATAAATAGTGAAGGCGGTATCGGCATCCATCACATGTCTCTTTGTCTAGCGGGCCCTGGCTTGGGTCGCAATGCATTTTGTTTCCCATATAACGCAAACTCCGTACCCGACGACTTTACCGGGTCCCGGCCCTTTTTTAGAGAATTCAACCCACTTGCGGGCCGGGCGGGAGTGGCTCACGAGTCCCAGTCGAGCTTCATATGGGACGTGCTGATCTCACCTTGAGACGCGCACCGCACAATTGCAGGCAAATTAAAAACAAAAGGAGCCGGACGCTTTCGCGTCCGACTCCTTTCGATTCCGCTATCTTTTTGCAGTGCGATTTTTATTTGAGGCTATCTACACAGTTCTCAATTATCCGGTGCCCCAGCTTCGATCCATGTGAGCACGAACTCATATTCCGCACTGTCCACCGTAAATTGCGGACCGCCATCATAGGTCCAACCACCCGTACCCTAACTGGAATACCTAATTTAGTCCACTTAGGGTGAGACATTTCGGTTATTAATAAGGCCTTTCAGTATTGTAACGCAGTCTCCAATCCCTTGCGCCAATGCGCCGACCCTGGCCTCGGCGATGCACCCCTGGCCGTCTACCAGAAACGAGAGCGGCATAGCGGACGCGGCATTAACCCTTCTCCAGCAATCGACGCACCTGCTCCAATAAGTCGGCCACGGCGAAGGGCTTTTGCAAAAAGGGTATACCCTGGCGTCGCAAGGACTCTAAATCCAGACGCTCGTCGGTATATCCAGTACTCAACAACACGGGCAGATCCGGGTTTTGCGACCGGAATTCACTCACCAACTCATTGCCCCGGCCATCGGGCAGCACCACATCGCTCAACACCAAGTCAAAATTGCCCCCGACATGGCGAAAGGCCTCCCTGGCCTCGTCCGCAGTGCTGTGGGCTTCGACCTGGTAGCCCTGCCGCACCAGTAATTTCTCCATGCGCTCCCGCAGCTCGTCCTCGTCTTCCACCAGCAGGATCCGCTCCCGCTGCCCCTGGTCCTGGAGCACAAAATCGACCTCCTCGGGTGAACTACCGACCTCCTCCTGCGAAACGAGAGCGGGCAAAAAGATCTCGAACTCCGTGCCCTCGCCCACCTCGCTCTGTACCGCGATCCAACCCTCGTGGGCCTGGACGATGCCATAGACGACTGCCAACCCCAATCCCGTGCCCTTGCCCATTTCCTTGGTGGTAAAGAACGGTTCGAAAACCTGTTCGCGGACTTTTTCCTCCATCCCCGTGCCCGTGTCGGCGACCCGCAAGCACACAAAGGGGCCGGGCCGGGCGTCGGAGTGGGCTTTGCAGTATTCCTCGTCGACGACCACGTTGGCGGCATAGATGTTCAACTCCCCGCCGCCGGGCATCGCATCGCGCGCGTTGATCGCCAGATTAATGAGCACCTGGTCGATATTGCCGTGGTCGGCCCGGACCGGCGACAGGTTCGACGACAGGTCCATCAGCACTTCGACATCTTCGCCCAGGAGTCGCCCCAGCATCTTCTGCAATTCGGCAATCTGCCGGTTCAAATTGGTCGGCCGCATCTCCATCGGCTGGCGACGGCTGAAAAGCAGCAATTGCCGCGTCAGATTCGCCGAGCGCATCACCGCCTTTCGAATCTTCGCCAGATCCTCGCGCAGCGGATCCTCCTCGCTCATCGTCGCCAGAATCATATCGACATCGAAGAGGATGATGCCCAGTTGGTTGTTGAAGTCGTGGGCGATCCCGCCAGCTAGGCGCCCGACGCTCTCCATCTTCTGCGCCTGCACCAGTTGCGCCTCGAGCCGCTTGCGCTCGGTGATATCGCGGATGAGCCCGGTAAAGAGGCGGCGCTCGCCCAGCCGGAACTCGCCGACGGCCAAATCGATCGGGAAGACCTGGCCGTCCTTGCGCTGGCCGAGCACTTCGCGACCGATGCCGATGATCTTCTCCTCGCCGCTGCTGAGGTAGCTGGTCAAATACGCGTCGTGCTGGCTTTTGTAGGGATCGGGCATGAGCAGGCACACGTTCTGGCCGATCACCTCTGCGGCCGAGTAGCCGAAGATTCCCTCCGCCATGCGGTTGAAGGATTGGATATGACCACGCTTGTCGATGGTGATGATGCCGTCGATAACGTTGTCGACCACCGCTTCTAGCTCGACGACGCGCTGCTCGAGCGCTGTAAGACGCTCTTCCGCCATCAGGTCGCGCGCTCCATCGACTCTCGCGTGCGGTGCTTAGCGTCGATCTCGTACTTGGCCAACAGCCGGTGCAGCGAACGCCGGTCGATGCCACTGTGGATCGCCGCACGCGAAATATTGCCGCCGCACTGTTCCAACACCTCGGCGATATAGTGGCGCTCGAACTCCTCGACGAGCCGGGCTTTGGCCTCTTTAAAGGGTAGATCCACGTAGACGGCTGGCACCGGAGCCACGCCTGTTACCCCCTGCTGCACATTCGGCGGCAGGTCCTCGGGCTGAATCACCCCCTCCGAACACAGAATCACCGCCCGCTCGACGGCGTGCTCCAACTCGCGCACATTGCCCTGCCACTCGTGTTGCAGCAAGAGCCGCATCGCCTCCGGCGCTACGCGCTCCACCGCCTGCTGCGCCCCGGCGCCGTAGCGCGTGACCGCGTGCTCAATCATTAGAGGGATATCGTCAGGCCGCTCCTTCAGGGGCGGAATATCGATGGCAAAAGTATTAATCCGATAGAACAGGTCCTCGCGGAAAGTACCCTCGGCCACCATCGCCTCCAGGTCTTGGTTGGTGGCGCAGATCAGGCGGATATCAACCTCGCGCTCCTCGGTGCTGCCCAGGCGCCGGAATTTGCCGTCCTGGAGCACGCGCAGGAACTTGACCTGCAGGGTCTGGGGCAATTCGCCGATCTCGTC
>DQLG01000358.1 GCA_015660315.1 Candidatus Latescibacterota bacterium | reverse complement strand
CGCCCCGACCACTCGCCGACAATGGGCGACGAGGACGCAGAGACGACCCGCGGCTACGGCATGCAGGGCAAGATCTTTGCCTTCGGTTATATGATCGGCATGATGCAAGCGCAAAACCTAACATACGAGTAAATGACAATGAAGATTCGCGAAGAATTCTTACAACATCATATGGTCCATCTCAAAGGCGCACTACCCGCGAAGATGTGCGAGGAATGGGTGGCGGATTATTTTGCACGGACCGGCATCGACGAATCCGACCCGAGCACCATACCCGACGATACCAACGGCTTCGCGGCAAGTACCCGCACCATTCCCATCCCCGAAGCCTCGCCCATCGCCTGGGATGCTATCTGCGAACTATTGGGCGGCGAAGATAAGATCGACGAGCGCACCCGTTTTTTCTCCAATGGATTCAACCTCAACTACAACTTCGGCGCCGACGAGCCCTGGCAAGGCCCGAGCCCCGATCGCCCCGGCTGGCATAAGGACGGCTGGTTTTTCCGCCACTTCCTCGACAGCCCCGAACAGGCGCTCTTGTGCCTGGTGGTCTGGCGCGATATCGGACCGCAAAGCGGCGGCACCTTTTTCGCGCCTGACTCGGTGGCGCCCATCTGCCGTGAACTGCGCGCCCATCCGGAGGGCCTGCACCACACCCACCCCTTCGGCAAGTTGGTGCAAGAGTGCGAGGATTTCCGCGAAATGACCGCCGGCACCGGCGACGTGATCATCCTGCACCCCTACGTACTGCACACCCGGTCGCAAAACCCCTCGGGCCGCATCCGCTTTATGAACAACAAGGTCGTCTCGCTGCAGGAGCCGATGTGCTTAAACCGCCCCGGCGGCGATTATAACGCGCTCGAAGCAAGTATCCTACAGGCACTCGACATCGAATCACTCGATTTCCAGATTACCCGCGCGCGCAAGCGCAGCGAGGGTTTCAGCCGAATGGACGAGGAATAACAAACAACAGAATATCCGCAGCCGCTTGACCGTAGATCTGCAATGGTCTTTTATTTTCTTTAGTTGCGCACCCGTTCCGGGGATTCGCCCCATAACCGTTTATCACAAAAGGTTTTTTCATGCCCGCCGTACAAGATATCCTCGTATTTTTCCAGACCACACCAGCACTCACCTCGCCCGCCGTCGCCTGGGCCCGCTACGAAGCCTCGAAAGGCCCGATCAGCGACCTAACCGAGGAAGATGAGCCCCCGTATGCAAACGCTTTGGCGGCGATGCGTGACGGATGGCAGGTCCTACAGATGTCCGAGCTAAAACACCGCTCAGCCGAAGAAGGCTACGACCTGGGCCCGCTACCCTACCAGACCGTTTTGTCGAAGTTCAACGAAATGCAGGAAGAGGAGTAAATCCCATGAATGAACATCTGATCTCGTCCAAACAAATGGCGCAATTCGTCGCATCCGGTTATCTGCGCCTCGACGAGATGGTCCCCAAAGAACTATGCGATGCTTGCCTCGTCGAAATGCGCGACCACCATTTTGGCTATCTCAACGTCGGCGCGTCCTTTGAGGACACCTGGCCCAAGGGCACCGCGCTCGGCGACGCCTTCCGGCTGCCGCAGGTACAGGGGTTCATCCACTCGTTGGTCGGGCCCGATCCGCTCTACGACCACCACGCCGCGCATCTGGTTAAGGGCGGACAGACCCGAGGCCCGGACATGCACCAGGACTCAGTCATCGATTTTCGCGAGAACTACTTCGATATCCAACTGTCGTTCTTCCCTGTCGACACGCCCGACGAGATGGGCGGCACCTTTTTAGTGCCCGGCACCCAGTATCGCAGCGTGCGCACCGGCGAGATCCACATCTACCAGCATATGCGCGGCAAGATCTGGGCCACCTGTCCGGCAGGTACGATCTTCGTGTGGAATACCGGCGTCTGGCACGGTGCACGCAGCAACCACACCGAACAGGATCGCTATATGTACAAGCTGCGGCTCAATCCGACGAGGCCTCAGGTCCGCAACTTCGACACGGCGGACCTTGAGGATCCAGAGATCCGTCAGATCCTCAATACCAACCACGGCTGGGAGGGCAACGAGCACCGCTACGAACTGATGCGCCGCGTGCAAATGTGGCGTTTCGTCTCCGGCCAACCCGACTACGACCAGGGCGAGCGCTTTATGCGTCGCATCGAATATCGGCCGCAGGCCGCAGGAGTCGCGGCAGGTTAATTTTAAGTTCAAGAACCATACAATAAAAAACGAGTCCGCAAATTCGCGGACTCGTTTTTTATTTTTTCAGTCTGCTGGATCGACCGCGGATATACGCGCCGGATCAATTAAGCTACCCCTGCGCCGGCTCCAACTCCAATAACACCAGCAGCCAGGTCCGGTGCCAATACGCGCTATTGATATAGGGATTTTCCGCCGTCGGCCAATTGGTCCAATAAGTTTCGTTGTGCGGGATCCGGTGATACCACTGTACGATCGGGATCGACGGCAGCTCTGCAAGCCAAATATCCATCGCCTCGTGAAACAACCCCACCAGCTTCGGGTCTTCCGGCGATAACCGCCCCATCTCGTCAACCAACGCATCGAAAGGCTTGTTCTCCCAGCGCCAGAAATGCTCAGCAAAGATGCCCGTCGGTTTGACAAAACGGCTGTGGTAAAGCCGCAGCGTGAAATACGGATCGCGTACCGAACCGCCGTGTCCCTGCATATAGGTCTTACCCGTGCCCTGGGTCAGCCGCGTATAAGTGTCCGAGGTCTGGCGGAAATCTGCGTCGAAACCGGCCTTTTCCAACTGCGCCACCAGCACCGGGGCTAAATCGACGAAGATCGGATAAATATCCACGACCATCTTGAACGGCTCGCCATCCTTAGCCCAGATCCCGTCTTCGTTCTTTTCCCAACCTTTGGCGCGCATAATCGCCGCCGACCGCTCAAGATCATAAGTGCCCACCGGGTATTTCTCCAGTAGATCGGCGATCGACTCGGTGTATTTTCTCAGCGGCGGATAGTCCGGAAAGGGCAGCAAGGTCGATGTGCCGCTGCCCTGCCAACCGACCTCGATCAATTGCGCGCGGTCGATGGCATGGTTGATCGCCCAACGAATCTCCTTGTCGTCAAAAGGCGCTTCCAACGCATTAAACCCCAAGGATATCGGCCACCAGTCCAAATAGCCGAAAGGCGCCTGCCGCCCGGTCCACGACGAGACCTTTTCGTTGCCCTCGATAATCGTGCGAATATTGGGTGGCCGCATATCCAGGCACGAATCCAGGTGATTGGTCAGCAGGTTTTGCACCCGTTTGGTCTCCTCCATAAAGGGCAGGTAGATAATGCGCTCGACCTTCGGCATTTCTTTAAAACCCGCCTTTTGCGCCCACCAACCCTCGCGCAGATCCCAAATCCGCTGCTGCGGAGTTGACAGTACCATCTCATACGGCCCACTGACCACTGGCCAGCCTTTCGCCATATCAAAATTAGTAAAGACCTCGGCCTTCTGGCCCTGCCAGATATGCTTGGGCACGATCGGCACGCCATTGCCGAAATTGTGGGTGAAATAGGTAAAGATAAAACGCGGGTTCGGCGCCGTGAGCCGGATCTTCGCCGTCAGATCGTCCAGCGCCACCGCCTCTTCCACCCAGGTCTCCATATCGGTGGAAAACAACAATTCGGGCGCGTTTTCCTT
>DQLG01000608.1 GCA_015660315.1 Candidatus Latescibacterota bacterium | reverse complement strand
TTGGCGAGCGTCAATGGCATACAGATCCTGGTCATGCGCGACTATCGCAGTTTATACCTCGATACCGCCACCGCCGGTTTTCTCACCTTTAGCTTCACCACCTCGGGCTCGACGACGACGATCGCGGCCAGCGGTCGCCATGCTTACGACGCGTCGGCAGGCGGCTTCGTCGCCGATGCCTCGTGGACCGCACTGAACGTGGGCAGCGATGGTTCCTCGGCGATACTAACTACCGAAGTCGGCACGGCTTTCTCCGTCTTCTCGCTCTACCTACCTACCTTGGACCAGGAGATCCCCTCCGACTTCAATCCAACGCAAGTCGCTCGGGTCAGCAACGCCGAATTGCAAGCGACAGCGGACGGCACGGACCAATTGTCGGTTGAGATCAAAGACGTGCTGCCCACCTACAAGGACCAGGTTGCAACCGCAGGCCCTGACGCCGCAACCGCAACAGCCGCCAATGCAATACTAACCACCATAGAGTCGACCCTGGCAGCCGAAGGCAGCGCCTTGCGCTATCCGGTCACCTTCTACACCACAGTGCGCGACAATATGCTAACGAGAAAGGTGCTGGTCTCCGACAACTACGACACCGTATTGGACCAGCGCTCGATCCCCTATGTCTATTTCACCAACGAGACGGGCACCGACGGCTTACATCACCCCTTTATGGTGATCGCCAGCTATAGCGTGACTGAAGGCATGACGCACTTGTGGGATGTGCCGCGCCCACCCGGTGACGGCACGCAGGGAACCAGCTATCCCGACCAGACCGTGACTCGCAACGCCGGTAGCCAAGGGTATTTCGCCAAAATTCCCATGAAAGACTACGGCGAAGTCGCGGCGCTGACCGAAAACACCATGGTCAACGACCTCGCCTCCGACGCCCCCGACGCTCCCGACTTTTCCCATCTCAACTATGCCAGTACCTCGGCCACCGGCATTGCCATCGACGGCGTCGTCGTCTACCCGACTCTCAACAACACGCTGGAGTTCGCCGCAGCCGGCGGCGAACTTTCTAGCGTAGGTATCCACTCCGGGCGCGGTATGGGTGTGCATTACCACGCCGACTCCCATAGCGCGACGGCCAGCGGTTTGAACCTCTACAACGCCGCAGACTACATTGCTCAAAACCACCCCCCAATCATCACCTTTGGTTTCGACGGCGTCGCCGGCTACGGAAAATACATCGACACGGAAAGCGCCGGTGCGACCCAGGCCCTCGACGAATGGGGCGGTCACGAACACGGCGTCTACGCCTATCACTACCATGCCGAAACCATCGCGGCCACCGCGGTAACACGGGGACCTGACGGCAGCAGTTTCCCCTATACCGTGCACCTCTTGCCACCCAAGGGCGCGTGGCGCGGGCGCATCAACGACATCCCCAGTTTTTGGGACGGCACAACGCCGGCCTATGGCGGCAGGCCTGGTGTATATCAGGGCATTGAGGAGCGATAAAAGGCGGGATTCATCTCAACTGCGGTAGGCACGTCTGTATTCTGCGTCTTCAGGAAACGATATAGCCCTCGGCCAGTTCCCTAAACGACGCGACCTGATCAACAACCCACGACGCATCCTGTCGCAACTCCACCGCCATCAACGCACCGACCGTCCCAGCGGCTTCCGAGGCCGCGCGCGCGTCAAAGAGCAACGAGCGCGAGCGCCGGGCCAGCACATCGTCGATCGTGCGCGCCATCTCATACCGACAGGCCCAGACAACCTCAGCACCGGTCATAGCCAAATCGGCGTGGATCGGGGCCGCCCATTCCGCATTCGTATCGATCAAAGCCTGCACTCTTTCGGCATCTGCCCCGTAAAACGATAGCCCTCCCAATCTGTCCGCATCTGCGCTATAGCCATGAATGCGCAGGGACGCGGTCACGCACGACGATTGCGGCAGCCCCGCCAGAACACTGGCCTGATCGACCACATCCTCGGCCATTTTCCGATAGGTCGTCCACTTGCCCCCGACGACGGTCATCATCGCCGAATTCGGATCAATCAGAATGACATGATCCCGCGAAAGCGCCGCGGTGCTCACCTCATCGCCCCCTTCCACCAGCGGGCGAATACCGGCAAAGACGCTTTTGATATCGCTACGGGCCGCTGGCCGGGCGAGATAGCGATTCGCCGTGTCGAGGATAAAATCAATTTCTTCGCTGCTAGGTTGCGGCTCAAGCGGCACGTCATCAACCAGGGTATCGGTGGTGCCGACCACCGCAACATCGCGCCAGGGTATCGCGAACATCACGCGGCCGTCGTCGGTATGCGGCACCATAATCGCGGATTCGCGGGGGATAAACGAACGGTCTAAAACAATGTGTACACCCTGGCTCGGAGCGACGATCGTATTCAGTTCCGGATTATCGAGGTGCCTGACAGCATCTGCCTGCGGACCGGTCGCGTTGACTATCACCTTAGCAAAGACCTCCATTTCCGCACCCGTCTCCGCGTCGCAGACCCTAACCCCCTGTGCCACACCCTTCGTATCCTTGAGAATAGCCACCACACCCGTATAGTTAACGACGACAGCTCCTTGCTCCACCGCGGTGCGAGCCAGACTGATCGCTAACCTCGCGTCATCGAACTGGCCATCGAAATAGCGGGTGCCGCCGCGCAAGCCTTCTGCCTGAATCGACGGAATTTCTTCGATCACTTTCTCGCGCGACAAATGCCGCGAACGACCAAAACCGTATTTGCCCGCCAACAGATCGTAGACCTTGAGCCCAACGCCGTAGAAGGGTGACTCCCACCACTCGTAGCTGGGCACGATAAAAGCAAGGTCATTGACTAAGTGCGGCGCGTTTTGCAATAGCCGACCGCGTTCACTGAGGGCTTCCATCACCAAAGAGACATTGCCCTGTTGCAAATAGCGCACGCCGCCGTGGATGAGCTTGGTCGATCGACTGGAGGTGCCTTTAGCGAAGTCAGCTTGTTCAAATAAGACGACAGCATAACCGCGCGATGCTGCGTCGACAGCAGTGCCCAGCCCCGTCGCGCCACCGCCGATTACAACGATATCCCAGGGCGCTTTGCGCGCCCGAATCGCATCTAGCCCGACATCGCGGTCCACCCTACTCGTCCTGCGCCCAACCGCGCGACCGGTCGAGCGCCGCCGCCCAGCGAGCGCGAAGAACATTCGCCTGATCTGCGGCCAACTGAGGCTCAAACACCCGACCAACCTGCCAGTTGCCGACCACATCGTCGTCGGAAGCCCAATAGCCGACCGCCAGTCCTGCCAAATAGGCCGCGCCGAGCGCGGTGGTCTCAAAAACCGTCGGGCGCACCACCGGAATCTGCAAAAGATCGGCCTGGAATTGCATTAGGGCATTATTCGCCGCCGCGCCGCCGTCGACTCGCAATTCGTCTATCGACGCGCCCGCATCGCCCCCCATGGCATCGGCTAGGTCTGCCACTTGGTAGGCAATACCCTCCAAGGCCGCCCGCGCTATATGCCCCGCCGTCGAGCCCAATGTAAGCCCGACGATCGTCCCTCGGGCGTAAGCGTCCCAGTGCGGTGCGCCGAGTCCGGCATGCGCAGGCACGAGATAAACGCCGCCATTATCGGACACCGTCGCAGCCAGTGCCTCCACCTCCGCCGCCGACTCAATTATACCGAGCCCGTCGCGCAACCATTGCACAATAGCGCCGCCGACAAAAACACTGCCCTCCAACGCATACGTCGTCCGGTCGCCGCGCTGCCAAGCGATCGTCGTCAGTAGCAGGTTATCCGAGACTTTAGCTTCTTCGCCCGTATTCAACAGCATAAAACACCCGGTGCCATAAGTATTCTTGGCCATACCCGGCCGCAGGCAGGCCTGCCCGAAAGTCGCGGCCTGCTGGTCGCCCGCCATACCCGCCAAGGGCACGCCCGCCAAGGCAGGAATGGCCGTGACCTCACCATAGACTTCCGAGGAAGGACGGACGGTGGGCAGCAGACTCGGCGGAATATCGAACAGACGCAGCAGTTGCCGATCCCAGGTCTTATCGTGAATATTGTAGAGTAATGTACGCGAGGCATTGCTAACATCCGTGACATGCAGCCGACCGTCGGTCAATTGCCAAGCCAACCAGGTATCGATCGTGCCAAAGGCCAGTTCACCGCGTTCGGCCCTGTCGCGCACCCCTTCGACATGATCGAGCAACCAAGCCACTTTCGTCGCGGAGAAATAGGCGTCGAGTACCAGGCCGGTGCGTTCTTGCAGCAGCAGCTGATGGCCCTCCACCCTCAGCCTGTCACAGTGCTCGGCCGTGCGCCGGTCCTGCCAGACAATCGCCCGATACACCGGCTCGCCCGTCTGGCGGTCCCAGATCAGGGTCGTTTCGCGTTGATTGGCGATCCCGACCGCGGCGATATCACCTTTCGCAATACCGGCTGTCGCAATGGCCTCAGCAGCCACGTCCGCCTGGGTGCGCCAAATTTCGTTTGCATCGTGTTCGACCCAACCCGGCTGCGGGAAGTGCTGCGCGAACTCCCGTTGCGCGACCGCGAGCATCGTAGCAGACGCGTCGAATACAATGGCCCGCGAACTCGTCGTGCCCTGATCCAGCGCCACGACCACTTTCACGATGCGACCTCCTGCGTTGCCGCCCAACGCAACTTCGCCGACGCGCAGCGGGCATTGTACGCTCGTTCTTTAGCCTGCGGCACGATCACCTCGGGCGCGGCGCAACCGTAGGTACCGTCGCGCACACCGTCGCGGAAAGCGCGTTTTACCAGTCGATCTTCACCGCTGTGAAAACTGATAATCCCGATCCGGCCCCCCGGTCGCAAGCAATAGGGTGCCTGCCGCAAAAGCTCTTTCAATACATCTAGCTCGCCATTGAGTAGAATGCGCAACGCTTGGAATGTGCGCGCCGCCGGGTGCAGGATTTGGCCTTGCTGTCGCCGCCATTGGCTCGCCGTAACCCCCTTAACCTCCATCAGTAATTCGGTCAATTGCGATGTCCGTTCGATAGCCGTCACCGTACGCTGCTCGACTATGCACCGGGCAATTTCCTCACTGTCCGGCTCATCGGCGAGTTCGCTAAAAGCCTCGGCTAATTCTTGCTCCGACAACTGCGCCAGCAAATCGGCGGCGGTCTGCTGTAAGCGTTTGTCCAAGCGCATATCTAAGGGGCCTTCGTGACGGTAGCTGATGCCGCGCTGTGGATTGTCGATCTGCATGCTGGAGACCCCGAGATCAGCGAAAATTATATCATAGCCCTGCAACCCTTCCGGACCCAATACCTTAGCCAAACCCGCAAAGTTGCTGTGATGGAGGCTAACCGGTGTCGACTCTTGGTTTAAGCGCTGACCGGTTTTCACCAATTCATCCTGGTCTACATCAAAGCCGACTAGCTGGCCCGTCGGACCAAGCCGCCGCATAAACTCTAATGCGTGTCCGCCATAGCCCACCGTGCAGTCGGCCACTACTTCGCCAGGGCGCGGTGCCAACACCTCAATAACCTCCGCGGCCAATACAGGGATATGCATTCCGGCCGGCGTCTGACCTTTCGCATGCAAGCGGGCTTGCAAATCCGGGTGCGCCGATAGATCACGCTCTTTGTATTTCTCGTCGTAACTCCTCGGGTGACTACCGCGATAGCGCACCCGACGACGCGGCAGCGCATCATCGCCAGCAGATTGCTCAGACAACACGCCAGCCAATCTCGCCGCCCGAGCGAATTGGCACGACATCGCCATACTTCGCCGGCACCGTGCAGGGCTCCTTGAGCAAATGCACCGTCTTTGCCGGTGGCCTCAGGCCGTATATGCTTTGGGCATTGCCCGAAACAAAGGCCTGCAGCTTATCGAGCGCGTCATGCGCATCAAAAAGCTCGGCCAACATCGCCAGCGCCACCGGCGCGGTAAATACCCCCGCAGCACAACCGCAACATTCCTTCTTCTCGAGGGGATGTGGCGCGGAATCACTGCCGAACATCAGTTTCGGATGCGCCGTCAACGCCGCGTGTAATAGTGCATCGCGGTCCTCGGGACGTTTAGCAATCGGTTTGCAGAACAGGTGCGGGTTCAACAACCCACCAGCGACATCATCCAACGTAATCAGCAAATGCTGCAAGGTCACCGTCGCGTGTACATTCTCGTAGCGGTCGAGTAATTTTACCGCTGCCGCCGTCGTAATATGCTCCATTATAATTTTCAACCGGGGAAACTTCTGCGCCAATTCGTCGTAGATTGGCAAGAAATCGCTTTCGCGGTCCATAACAAAACTCTCCGGCACCTCGCCGTGCACCAACAGGGGTATGTCCATATCCTGCATCATCGCCATCGTCTGCTCGGCATCGCTCAGCGATTTTACGCCGCCCTCGCTATTGGTCGTTACCCCCTCCGGATAGAGCTTAATGCCGATGATATGCTCCCTCACCGCCGCCAAATCGGCCTCGCTGTAGTTGCGAAAAAACAAAGCCATATAGGGCGTAAAAATATGCTCACCGACCGCGCGCCGCACTTCGCCCATATACCATTCCAGCCGTTCTAGGTCCGCCACCGGCGGCACCAGATTGGGCATAATAACCCCTCCGGCGAAAGTCTCCGCCGATAGCGGCGCTACCAAATCGAGCATCGCGCCCTCGCGGAGGTGAATATGCATATCTAAGGGCGACTGCAGGAAAATCTCGGTGGGCATGAAAATACCTTTCTACAAGGTTAGGAGAAGTAGGGATCTTCCACCTACGGCTATTTCACTCTCTACGTGTTTGGCCCCTCCTGAACCACGTAGCGGTTGGGCGCAAAACCGAATGGCGGCAGCGAAAGCGAGCCATAGGGCCGTTGTTAAGCGCAGTACACTTTCAGGGCTACCACTTTTCGTGCAGAAGCTAAGCACCGGCGTGGTGTGGTATTGGAGGTGATGGTGCCGGGCCAGTCAGACGGGTCATTAGGAGACAGCCCATCGCGCCCACAAGGCAGGGACGGCCGAGTCGACCACCGCTGGGGGGGATCCGTTTGGGATAAAGTGGGCGGCTTAGCCCGCGTCCAAGTGTAGAGCCGACATCGATGTCCTCTGCTTTTATTTGCCCCAATCTGCTTTGGGCATATGCTCACTTGAGCTTTCCATAATTGTATATTGCTTATATGTTGCAAGCAAGGCTCCATGCGAAGAAACCTCTTGTAACTGACTATCGGTAAACGCAACTTATAAAAGAATATAGCCCGATGCGCGTTCCGTAAAAAATACGCACTATCCGCTTTAAAAAGCCGGGCTACACGAAAGGCGCATCACCATGTCGATACCCGTGCAAATTCCAGAAAGCCTGGCACAGAACAAAAAGTGGGCCGACTGGCTCACCGAACTACCGGCCATCATTACAGCGTGCGCAAAGAAATGGACCCTTCGCATCGAAGCGCCGCTGAGCGAAGACTATGCGCAGATGTCCTTCGGCTATATCACCCCGGCCACCCGACCAGACGGTGAGGAAGTGATACTCAAATGCGTGCCCCCGCCCATCTGCGCGGAGTTACAAGAAGGCCCAGCGCTGCAATTATGCGATGGCGGCAGCACCGTCAAACTCCTAGGCCATGATGATTCACTAGGCACCATCATGATCGAACGGGCGCGCCCCGGCGTGCCACTGTCCGTCAATCCGGACGACGAAGAGAATACGCGCGTGGCCTGTCATATGATGCAAGGATTCTGGCGACCGCTGCCCGACAAACACAATTTTCGCTCTACAGATTGCGAAATAGAGGGCTTTGAACGCCTGCGAAAACAAAACGGCGGCACCACCGGCGTCTTCCCGGAAAAGTGGGCCGTACGCGCGGAAATGCTCTATAAAGAACTTATGGAAACGAGCAGACAAACCGTGCTACTACACGCCGACCTCCACCATTACAATATCATAAGCGCCACACGCGAGCCCTGGCTCACCATCGACCCCAAAGGCTATTATGGCGACCCTGGTTATGAAGTCGGCGCATTTTTAGCTAACTGCCCCGAAGAATCCTGCGCAGGACAGGACCTGGACGAAATCGCCATACGCCGCATCAATATCATGATAGAAGAATTGCGCATGCCGCCCGATCGCGTCATCAAATGGGGGGTTATTTTGTCCTGCATCTGGTCGAGATGGGGTTTAGACGACTCGAAGGGAAATTGGCGCGGCGGCATCCAACGCGCCGAGGCACTAGACGATCTATTATAAATAGCGATTTGACAGCCGATTACTAGATAGATACCGTGTAAACCTGAACCGACTCGCCTATCAACCATTTGGAGGAAATATCATGTATATTGGATCGCAATTCGGCCACCAGACGGACGAGGAGATACAGGTCCTGTCGCAACTCGGTGTCATCAACGTCGACCAAACACCCGTCGAAGCCTGGAAAGACTGGACAACGGACGCGTTAGTGGCGCTTAAAGAGCGGTGGGCCAAGCACGGCATCAGCCTGGAAATGCTGCATATCCCCTTGGGCTCGCGCAGCGCCTACGACAACGAGGCCGGCGCAATCTTCCTCAAGCCGAGCGACGAGCGCGACCGCCAGATCGACTGGATGAAAGAAACCGTGCGCATGGCCGGCGAGGCCGGAATACGCGGCCTGAACTACAATATCACAATCTTGGGACACCTGCGCACGCCGTCAAAAACGGGACGCGGCGGCGCGACCGTGTCGACCTTCGAACTGGACAAACTGGACCAATCGGCCACCGAGTTCGAGGACGGCCCCGCCGACGAAGACGAAATGTGGGAACGCATCAACCACTGGCTGCAGGAGATCATACCCGTCGCCGAAGAATACAAGGTGCAGATGGCCTGTCATCCTTCGGACCCGGGTATAGGCGTCGGTAATACGTATAGAGGCGTCGCCCGCCCGTTGGGCATGGTCGACGGTTTCAAAAAACTAATCGAACTCTACGACAGCCCCTACAATGGCCTCAACTTCTGCCAGGGCTGCATGTCCGAGTCTTTAGAAAACCCGAGCGAAGAAATCTTCGACGTCATCCGCTATTTCGGCGAGCGCAAAAAGATCTTCAACGTGCATTTCCGCAATATCAAGGGCGGTTTGGGTAATTTCGTCGAGGTCTTTCCCGACGAGGGCGATATCCATATGATCCGGGCGCTGAAAGTCTACAAGGACGTCGGCTACAAGTACATGATCATGCCCGACCACGTGCCCGGCATCGGCGGGCCCGAATCCGGTAAGGTCGGTTTCGCCTATACCTACGGCTATATCCACGCGGCCTTGCAGGCGGTGGAAGAATTGTCGCAGTAACGCCAAGCAATCTTGGTCACCGTATGGTCTCGACCCGCCGAGACCATACGGTAGCCGATTGCCCTCGCTGCCCGCGGCCTCTATCGCGCCGTCTTCCGGATCAATAGCCGAAGGCCGCCGATCCACGCGTCTGGGAACCGGCTTTCACTCGCCCCCAGGAACTTTCCTCAACCGCGGTACCAATCTCAGCGCGCATTTCCAGAGCGAAGGATCCCTGCGAACTCGTATCGCCTTCGAAAGTATCTGTGATCGGCGAATACGTATAATAAAATACCGCGTCTTCGAGAGGCTTAAACACATAATAGCGCAGCAACATCGTTTCCTGGCTATCGCATTGATAATCGACGACAAAATTTTCCGCCACGCTGCCCTCGGGACCAAAGGTTTTAAAACGCACCTCACGCGCACAGCTATGGCCCGCATTCGACATCACGATATTATCGTGCTTGTTGAGAATATCTCTTTTGATGGTGCTGGTCTCCAACGTATCGTGGGTCCCGAGTAACACCTTGTGATTAGGGTGTGCGGCGATAACGTCGTTAGCCCATTGGCGCGCACCCGGATTATCGGTGCCCCAGGGATCGTGCGACTGGATATTCACAAATAGAAAATCTTCTCCGTAAAAATTGAATTTCTGATACGAATTGTGAATGCCCTGATAACTGCCGCCCCACCAAGGTTCGTCGGAGAAGTTTTCAACGGGGAAGTATTTATTAATCGAGAGGATACTGTCGTGGTTGCCCTGGTTTACCGCAAAGGGAATCTGCCCGTAGAGTTTATTCCAAGCGGCACTCGCCCTATTCCACTCGCTGGCGTTGCTGCTGCTTTCGGTTATATCGCCCAAGCCCTGTACGAACTTGATATTGAGCTGGTCGCGCGTGTCAAGCAACCAGGCGAAGGCCGTATTCATATAAGCGATGGGCGCATAACTCCGGTTTTGCGAATAGTGCTGCGTATCGGGGATGACGAAGAGCGTCCATTCACCTTTTTTCGCATCGGCCACCAATCGGGCGTCAACCGACTGCGCTTCGGCAGCAAACGCCGCGAGGACAATAGATAAAACACTGCAATAGCGTATCAGGTTGAGCTCCTTCATAGTTGAATGTTTCGTACTGAGTACTATTTAGATCTTAAATCTTTTCAGGCAAATTGCCAATACAACCCCGGTTAGCAGAGGCCTATTATCAATCCATCGGGTAATCTCAGTGAAGAGATCAAGCGCGGTTTGTAACCGCTCTTTGTAGCGAATATCCACCCCCTCTTCTTCACTTTTTCCCCAACAAATTACCCTTATCCGCCGCATCGGCTATTTTGCGCGCGGCCGCCGCATTTTTCTTCATCTGCGCCACGCTCTTGGTGCCGAGTCGGGCCGCGCCCTTCGTGCTCTTGGTGCCGAGTCTCTTCGCCCCGGCCAGGCGCTTCTTCGCCCGTGCAATCTCTTTCTTATACTGTGGCAACCACTCCGCCTGGCCCACCAGCATCTCATCGACCATCTGCCAGATCTCCGGCGGGTCGCACACCGCGCCGACCAACGAGTCCATCATAAAGGCCTGGCGCAATAGCTCTATATCGCCGTGCACAGCCGCTTCCGTGGCCAAACCCTGTACCGCAATCGACTGGTTGCAAACCGCCGCACAGCCACGCGGCAAGTCCTCTAATTGCGGAATGCTCATGCCGTTTTTGTCGACATAGCCGGGCACTTCGACAATAGCTTCGTTCGGCAGGTTCGGCACCACGCCGTCGTTGCGCACATTGAAATGGCCACGGTAAACACGGCCGGTCTCCAGCGCCTCGATAATCCACGAGCCGTGTTCTTCCGAACGCGTATCGTAGCTAAAGACAGGTGGTTCGGCCTTCATCCAATTCGGAAAATCGGTCTCGAACCAGTTGCGTCCCTCGGTGCAAACCCGCAAATAACCGCCGGTCTCACCGTTGATCCAAGTGTCCAGTGAAATCCACCGGCGGATCTCGCGCGGGCGCTTGCGATACCAGGGCACATACTCGGAAAGGTGGCCATTCGATTCGGTGCTATAATAACCGAAACGACGCAACATATCGATGCGCACTTTCTCGGTCTCGCTAAAACGCGGATGCCGTTCAAAGCCTTCGAGCAGTCGCTCTGTCCAATCCTCACCCTCATACTGCACACTGACATACCACGTCTGGTGATTAATGCCGGAGGCGACGATATCGACGTCTTTCTTGCTGACCGTCTTGTAGTTTCTCGAACCAGGTTTCTTGCCCTTATTAACCAGCAATTCAATCACCTGACAGATCTGCCCATGGCCTCCTTGTACTCCATGACACAAACCGACGGTGTTGACGCCGCCGTATTCGAGTGCCGCCCAGGTATTCATCGCCATCGGATTGGCGTAGTTGAGAAATAGTGCGTCATTGGCAGCCACCTCGCGGATATCCTTGCAAAAAGCCAATAGCTGCGGGATATTGCGCTGGCCGTACATAATACCACCGGCGCAAAGTGTGTCGCCGACGCATTGGTCAATGCCATATTTGAGTGGGATGTCGATATCGTGCGCGAAGGCCTTAAGACCGCCGATGCGCGTAGTATTCAGCACATAGTCGGCCCCTTCTAACGCGCGACGGCGATTCGTCGTCGCACTCAGTTTGGCCGGCAACCGATTGGCCTCGATATCGCGCGCGGCCAACTGGGCGATCATATCGAGATTGTGTTTATTGAGATCGTGGAAGGTGAATTCACTGTCGGCGAGTTCGGGCACGGAGAGGATGTCGCGCATAAGACGGCGGGTAAAACCGATGCTGCCGGCGCCGATAATGGCTACTTTGATGGGCATAGAATGTTATCCTTTGTATTTTTGCTAATTAATCGATGGCGCAAAATCTGCGAACTATCTGCCCTGAAGGCAATGGATCACCCAATTAGCGGGACCAGAAAACAATGACGGATTCGCACTTCGAGCAATTGGACCAGGAAGGCTATACGATAATACCCGACTTTCTGAACCAGCAAACTACCCACAGTCTTCGTCGCCATATCGATACACTATTACCGCCAGATGATACACCGCCCGAGGATCGCAAACGCTGGCACGCCGTCCTACGCCACCCCATCCCCGGCGCAATCATGGCCGAACTCATCGGCCACCATCCCATACGCACCCTAGCCACCCAACTTTTGCAATCGCAGGAACTGCGCCTACTCGAACAAGTGCTCATCCGCTCCGACCCCAAACCGCCACCGCACGGACCGTCCGGCTGGCATATCGACTGGACGTTCTCCCCGCGCCATTATGAAGCTGTCCCGCGCCAGACCTATTTCCATATGGTGCACGCCCTCAATACCGTACCGCCGGGCGGAGCGGCTTTTATGATCGTGCCGGGCTCGCACCATCGGACCTATGCCGCCAGCGCAAAAATGAGCACGGCCGAAGAACTGGCCCAGCTCAAACACAATCCAGCGGGCGTAGCCGGCATCGATACCGATAGAGGCATCGAAATCTGCCCCAACGAAGGCGACTTGCTAATCTTCAACCCAATGGCCCTGCACTCCGCCTCGGGCAACGCCACCGACCAGCCGCGCTACGTCTATTTCACCTCGTATTTCGATACCTCCGCGACCGAGTTGTGGAACGCGTTGCGCGAGACGAAATACCGCGACGGTTTTGCCGATGAGTTGCGCGAAGAGTTGCCGGAAGAGTTGCGGTATTTGTTGCAATGGTAATCGGATGAGTGCGGGGCTGCAGGGGTCGCCGCGCTGGGTATTTTAAATAAGGCCCCCGGAGACGCACCCCACAACCGGACCCACCCAAGCCGATCCGCCAACATTAGCTCCCAAGCAAAACCATTGACGCCAACATAAACTTCCGCTTCTTTAAAACCAATTACAGCCAGCACCTTCCAGTGCCACCCGAAAGGATCCACCATGTACGACTCGGCCCAACACTTCGCCGCGACCTACCGCGCCTTCACCCCCGAATTTGCCTTTAACGTCGAGTCGGCCAAAGACCTCGCCGCATGGCAGGCCGCCTTCCGCCCCCGGTTGCGCCAGATCCTCGGTTTAGACAACCTCGAAGTAGACCTGGCAGACCACCAACCGACGGCGGAACTGCGCTCCACCGAAGACATGGGCGACTATATCCGCGAAACCTGGCACCTGTGGGTCGAACCGACTGTGCCGCTGCCCTTCTACTTATTGCGCCCGCTCCAAATCACCGAACCCGTACCGCTCGTTATCATCCCACACGGTCACAATTATCCGCATATCTACGTCGGCATCGCCAAAACCGACCAAGAGGCCGCCGAGATCGCAGAGGGCGAACGCGATATCGGCGTGCAGGCCGTGCGCGAAGGCTATATCGCCATCGCACCGACTACGCGCGCCTTCGGCGAAACGCGAACCCAAAAAGATCGCGAGACCGACAAGGTGCACTCGTGCCAGATCCAGCTCAGACACGGCTTGCTGGCCGGGCGCACGCCGATCGGCGAGCGCGTTTGGGATATGGGCTGCCTGATCGACTGGGCCAGCGCCGAGTTACCTATCGACCCCGAGCGTATCGCGATGACCGGAAATTCCGGCGGCGGCACCATCACAGTATTCGCCGCCGCCTGCGACACGCGCATTTCGCTAGCAATGCCGGGCTGTTATTTCTGCACCTTCGCAGGCAGTCTCGGCACGATTAACCACTGCGACTGCAATTATGTCCCGGGCATCCTGCGCCTCGGCGAAATGTATGACGTGGCCGGGCTGATCGCACCACGGCCCTTTAACGCCATCGCCGGCAAAACCGACCCGATTTTCCCCATCGACCAGGTCGAATACGCCTATGAAAAACTGCAGTTGATCTATGCAGCTGCCGGCGCCGAAGAGCACTGCCAGCTCTATATCGGTGAGGGCGGGCACCGCTACTACAAAGACGGCGCCTGGCCCTTCGTGCGAAGGTATTTCGCATAAGAGACCAGGCGCACGTTATTCGCTACCTTATATCAACTGGGTGCTAGATCGACTGGGTCATTCACCCGCTTTGATCTCAGCCAAAGCGTCTACCCCCAGACCGCCTCGGACCAACGCTTCCCAAGCTTGAATGGGCGATTCCCTAAGCATCGGCAGTAGATTCGCCCGCAAGTCGCCGGCCCCCTCTCCCAGATTAGCCAGACGGTTCAGCGCGTCCATCGCGAAACCGACGCTAATCGCGTTTTCGTCGGTGCGAATAACCTCCCGCAAAGCCGTGATGGTCGAATCGAAGGACGCGCCGGTGACTTGCGCGCCGTGCGAGCACAGAATGACGATCGACCACAGCGCGTTCTCACGCACCGCCGAGCGCACCTTCTTAAAACGCGCATGATCGAAGTCGACACCATTGCCTTCGCACACGTCGCAATCGTCGGTGGGCCGTGCGAATTTGATACTGCGACCCTGAACAAGATCCATCGCCAGCCTATTCTGCTCGCCGCCCAGGCTCTCTACGAGCGCGTCGAGGCACGCGGGGATCAAGTCTTTGCCGATCCCAGTCGAGATCGCACGGCGCCCCAAACACCCGAGAGTCCCAGCGGCGACCGAACGCACATAGACCGACGAATCTTCCCTCAGACGCATCGCCACCACTTCTAATACTTCCTTGCTTAACTGACTGGCATCACCAAGGCCGTAGACACCCGCCTTGCGCACCCACCTGATCGGCGATTTAGCCGCTTTTAAAAAGGTATCCGTCGCCTCTTCTCCGACGGCAATCAGACCGTATGTCGCCGCCCGGCGCACGCTTTCGCGATCGGTATATAGCGCCTGGCCGAGATGCTCGATGGCCAGTGCCGTATCGCCGATTGAAGCCAGTTTATAAGCCGCACCAATACGCATCGGCTCGGCTTCATTGCCCTTCCTATGCAACTGCTCGAACAAGCGGTCCGCTTCGGCCGTCCGCTCTGCAGTCTCTAGTGCCGCAACTTCCGGACGCGGTGGCGGCGTCTTGCCCGTTTGCATCCAATAATGATGATAGCGCCAAACCGAAGTCACATCATCTCCAGCCCCTGACAAGTCGATCTTACTCAATGGATCCACACCCAAGCCCGGCCAATTGACCTCGGCCGGTTCATCGACCGGCGCGACCGGGTCGCTCGTGCGATAAATCCAGAAACGCCACATAAAGCGCGGATTGCCCTGCCAAGTGCGCCAATCGTCGCGGCGGTGGTTACCCCGGTGATAGGTATTATGCGAATAGAACACGACACTGCCCGCGCGCAACGGCCCGGCCTCCATCGAACGCACCAACGGCCACCCAGTATTGGTCACTGCGTCCCGCATCCGAATATCGTGCGCCGTGTTGCGGTTGACGATATCCTTTGCGTCGTATTTAGAATCAGAGCTGCTGATCGGCTCGCGCTCCATACCGTCGAGTTGATATTCGAAATCGAGATGATCCGCACCGGCGAAATTGTCGTGGTTTTCTTCGTGGTTATTCGTCCAATATTGCGAAAAGGGCACCGTCGCGGTCGGCCCCATATCCTCGAGCACGTCCTGCGGATAGTACAGCATCTCGATCTGCACGGCCTGGTGGTGGCGTTGTTTCCTGCTATTATACGGGCCATTGTCGTCCTTGTGCCAGTGCTGGTCGCGACCACCGCTGGTAAACGACGCGTTGTGGGTGAAAGGCACGATCGCCCAATGTTCGCCGGCCAGCTTATTACAGGCATCAACGAGCCCAGGCGCATTGAGCAATTCGAGTACCGCGGGTACGCCGCTGGGTGTCACCCGCTCCTTCGCGTCGTGGGCTGCCTTCTCCACCTCGTATACTCGGGCATGCACCTCGGGCGAGA
>DQLG01000691.1 GCA_015660315.1 Candidatus Latescibacterota bacterium | reverse complement strand
TGCTGATAGAGATTGATCCGCAGGGGATTGAAGCGCTGGATGACCGCAAAGATCTGATGGATATAGTCGGCGATTGGCATGGGATCGGCGTCGACAAAGAGCCGTTGGTCGCCGTCGCCGTGGAAGACATAGCCGTCCATAACGAGAACGTCTTCGTTTGCGCAGTTTAGTGCGTCGGCCGTTGTAGACTCTCGGTGATATACTGCTCGGTCGAGGACTTGCCCGAACCGCGGATGCTGTCGCAGATGATTAGACGGGTGTCGTGCATAGTTTTCACAGCACGGTGGTTCGATTTCTTGTAAAAGGCTACTCGATAACGATGGTGGTGGATGGAAATCGCCGGGCTAGAGCAACAATGTCAAGAGAGCATGTTGACCCAGGCGGTAATAGGTCGATATTGGGAGGCGATGACCCATCCACAAACATAGACCCCGAAAACGGGGTTGAGAGAGGAAGCAGTCGATATGCCCTGCGCGTTCGAGCATCCGACAGCGAATAACGAGGATTGTACATTCGCTGTCGCAGAAGGCGACCTGGTCGCTTTGGCTGGACAAACGTGGTGTATTTATCACTTGCCGATGAGTGGGCGGGATGGGACGCCGAGCCCGAAAGCAGATTATGGCGCCGCGCCGATCGCTGGTTTCAACGCGAAAATATTCGCGTTGATAGATGAAAGCGCCAGCGAATCGGGTCATGACACGCTCGATCTATCGGGCGTAGTTTTCCCTGGCCCTATTAATTTTACGGGCCGGACAATGCCCGCCGTGCTCTTTAGCCATGCTTATTTTCACGGCGGGGCTTATTTCAGCGATGCCCAGTTTCTCGGCGCTGCATCCTTCGCCGCTGCGCACTTCGCCGACTTAGCCTACTTTAGCGAAGCATCGTTTGTTGGTGAAGTTGATTTTACTGATACTCGCTTTGGTGGGGTGACTTCCTTTGTTCATGCGCACTTCGTGCAACATGCTCGTTTTGCCGGAGCGCAATTTGCCGATGTCGCTTCTTTTAGCGAAGCCCGTTTTGCTGGAATTGTTGATTTGGCAGGTGTTCGTTCGGTAGACGATATTTCTTTTACAGAGGTTCGGTTTGGTGGACGGGCCTCTTTCGCCAATGTGCATTTTGGCGAGGACGCGTTTTTCGAACACGCTCGCTTTGGCGCAGAGGCCTTTTTCCCCAATGCTTATTTTGGCCGCGATGCGGTTTTTGCTAATACGCAATTTAGCGCCTACGCCGATTTTACGGATGCCTGCTATTACGGCAATGCCGACTTCTCCGTAACACCCTTTGATCGGTCGGCGCAGCCTCCCATGGAAAACTGCGCTTTCCAGCGCGTCTCTTTTGTCGGGGCGGCTTTCGGTCGGATGACGACTTTCAGCCATCGGCCTTTTCAGGCGGCGAGCGATTTTACGCGTAGTGCCTTTGTTGTCGCGCCGGTGTTGCAGGGTTGTACGTTTTACGAGGCCATTGCCTTGCCTGAGGGTGCGGCCTAGTCTGCTGATTCTATAGAGGAGAAGGCGCGGATCACGCAGCGAGGTTGTAAGCGGAGAGAGTCATTAGCTATATACTAGCGACGGTCCTGCGATAAGTACTTTGTCGGTATCTACTGCAACAGTCCCCGCTGCGAGATCATAGATCCGTTGGCTTGCGCTCGTCCACCCAACCGGCTCCTCCGGCAACAACAATTCCAACACATGCTCTTTAGACCGCAACACTAAAATCCGCACGCCTTTTTCCTCTCGCTCTTCCGGCACCCACGCCTTACGATGCGCATAGAGCAGCGTATTGAGGCAGCGCAACGCATGGAAGATCGGGCGCGGGTTGCATAGCCCATCGAGTACGCCGTGCGCGATATCCATGGTGCGGTCCAGGTCAAGTATTGGATCGACATAGAGCTGTGTGTCGGGCAAGAGCGCGGTGGCAAAGAGTGCCTCGGCCGCCAATCGGGCATGCGCGTTATCGTCGCGGCTGGGCAAGGTCAACAGCCAGTCGACACGGCGGATATGGCTGAGCGGCGGTAGGGCGGTAAAGCGCTGGACTGTAGTCCATGGATCGTCTTCCGCATCGATGCGGCACAGCGCCGACTCGAGTATCAGCTCTCTATCTGTGAGCAACTCATTTAACGTGGCCAATTCTTGTAGGCGAAAACCTAGCCGGGTGCGCGGATGCTGTTTGCCGGCGATGCGCTCACCCGGCACGATCGTCGAGAGGCTAAGTGGCGTGCGCCGGCTGCAATCGGCTAAGAGGTCGAGGCAGGTCGTGTCGGGCATAGGCTCGCCGGCGGTTTGCACTTCCCAACGGTCGGCACAATCGGGATAGTGGTCGAGCAGGTGGTGCAGGTCGAGCGCGTCGTCGAAGGGCACAAAGGCCTGCACCGCGATGCCTGCACCGCGCAAATATTGCAACCTTTCGCGCTGTAATGTGTCTTCGATATCGGTCCAGGGTACGCGCACAGAAGTCGCGCCGATCTCCTGCACGGCGAGCAGCGGGTAGTCGTTGCGCACACGCTGGCGGATAACCGAGGGCCAAGCCAGAGGCACTTCGGCGGTGGGGCAGAGGGGGTGGGTCAGTGTTAGCGCGAGCGCGGCGCCCTGCAGTGCGGCGGGGGTGCGGGTGATCAGCTGGGTGGCGGTGAAGTCGGTCTCGCCCGCGGTGCGAATCAGGTGCAGATCGCTGCGGTCGTCGAAGACTCGGCATAGGTAAAAACCGAGTTTTGGCGCGTCGTCGCGGCCTTGCTCGGGCGCTGGTGCGCTGGTAAAGAGATGGCCGAAGCCTGGGCGTGTAAAAGACGTCGAGGGCACGATGGTATACTGCAGCGAACCCAAGCGATCGCAAAAGGCGAAGTGCACATGACCGGCAAATAGACGCTCGACACGATGTAGGCTTAATAGCTGCAACAACCAAGTGCGGTCGGGCTGGCCGAGATTGTCATAGTGCCCCAGGTGCGGCTCGGCCGGGTCCCACAAATAGGGCGGCAGGTGCAGAAAAACGAAGAGACGTTTGGCGTCGTGCTTTTGCAGTTCGGTTTCTAACCAGGCGCGTTGTTCTACGCCCAATGGGGTATTCATAATCTGGGTGTTGAGAATGATGTAGTGGCTTGGGCCGTTGCTGAAGCTGTACCAGGAAGGACCGAAGCGCCGGTGGTACTGCGCCAGGATTTCCGCGGTGACGGGGTGGCTCGGCATCGTCGGGTCGGCTTTGTCGCCGACATCGTGGTTACCGGCTACCAGCTGCGGTTTTAGGCCGCTGGCTTCGAGCTGGTGTAGCGCTTTGTCGAGGGCGGCTTCGAAATCTGGCGTGTCGGGATATTCTTGGATCAGGTCGCCCAGGTGTACAGTGAAGTCGCTGTCGAGTTGCGCGGCTAGGTGCAGGGCGGCACCGGCGCGCTGGCTTTGCTTGCGGCGCGAGGCGAATTCCAAGGGGGCGTCGCCGCAGTCGAGCATATAGTGGGTGTCGGAGAGGATGGTGAATTGTTGTTGCGCTGGCGGGAGTAAGGTGAGGTCGAAAGATGGGGTGTGGTTGGGTTTGTTGGGCATTGCGCCAAACCGCTTGCAGGAAATGGGGTGTGGTTGTATATATCGTGTTGTATATAATAGAGAAAGGTAGCATGTCGATCAATTTTTTTTCCGGGTTGAAATGGCTGCTGTTACTCGGTTTGCTCTACGGTGATGCAATTGGGGGGCAGGGGCTTTCAGAGGTAGAAGAAAATCGGGTGGTGATGGAAGAGTTGCTCGCTCGATTTGAGCGACAGGAGCGTGCGGTCTATTGGGTGGCTATGGCCAGCGGTATGGCGCTGTTGATCTCGTTGGGGCTGCT
>DQLG01000095.1 GCA_015660315.1 Candidatus Latescibacterota bacterium | reverse complement strand
AACGCGGTGTCGGCCCTCAGGCGCGCGGTGGCGCGCCGAATAACGGTATCGGTCGGCGCGGTGGTCGGCGCGGCGCGTAACGCCATATTCGTGTCGGGTACGGCGTGGCCCACGCCCGATATGGCGTTCGTTGATAACGGATAGATTTCTGTCGATTAGGAGCAAAGGGCGCTTTTTTTCGGCGGTATCAACTCTACGGCATACTCGTTTTTGGTGGATCGGTGGAGCTTATGGCCCATAAAGACTTCGATCGCTTCGGCGATGTCCACCTTGCCCGTAGCCAAGGCGATTTTATTCAGTGCGACCTTCCCCGCCCCAAGCACGAATTTTTGCGGTACCTGCGCGACGAGCGCGGTGCCGTCTTCCACCGCTCGAACAATCCCGACATTATCATTCTTGAACCGCGGGCTGCTACCGGCACCGGACTGAACCAGACACTGGGTGCGGTCTACATCCTCGACGGCGGGCTTTTCGAAGAGCGGGGTAACTATGTGTGCTTCGAAGAGGTTCGTCCCCTGGGCAAATTGCGGGTAGAGGCGGATGATTTGGCGATTCTGGACCAATCGAGATCGGCACGATCCTCGAAGAGAATGAAGCCTTTCGCCTCGTATGCGAACGGGTCGGAAATATGGCAGGAGAGATGCAGTTGATTACCCAGCGGGCTGCGGGCGGTTACCCGATCGCGTTATCGGCGGAAGCGGGGTAGCTTATGCTCTGTCGCTGTTATTTTGGTGGGCCGCACAAACCGCTCGGCCTTTGCGACGCTGAAGGCCATGAGGAAAAGGTGCCGATCGCCGAGGTCGAAGATCGGCGCCAATACGGCAAAGCGCTGCGCAAGAGAATATCCCAATGGGCATGACGGCGACGCGGGTGTCGCTCTGCGCGGACTTGCGTCGGTTGGGTGTCGAACGGGGCGACATACTTTTTATTCATTCCTCCTTTAAAAGCCTGGGACCGGTGGACGGTGGAGCCGAGACCGTGGTGCGGGCGCTGGAAGACGCCGTCGGATCGGCCGGCCTGATCCTGATGCCCTCGTTCCAACTCGTTCCGAGTGAACGGGACCAGCGCGCGGCCGGCTGGGATTTGGCGACGACGCACTCCACGGTCGGTTGGCTCACCGAGTATTTTCGTCGGATGTCAGGTACCGTGCGCTCGGACCATTACTCGCACTCGGTGGCGGCCAGAGGCGGTCGGGCGGCGGACTTTGTCGCCGGGCACTTGAGCCGGGTGGGTTTTCCCTCGCCGTGGGATCGCGCGCCGTGGGGCAAGACCTACGGCTTCCACTCGCCGATGTACCGGGCCTATGTCGCTGCGGGCAAGCTGTTGATGCTCGGTGTGGACTACGAGACGTCCACTTATGTGCATCTTGTCGAAACTTTCTATTGGCAGCATTGTCGCAGTCAGGATCCCGAAGTCTCATACAAAGGACTGAATCGGTTGAAGCTGGGCACTTGGTGGGACGAGACGGGTGATCTGGCGCGTGGCCGACTGGCCCAGGCCGAGTGCCGCCTTTTTAATATCCGCACCTATGTCAACGCTTTGCTCGGTGAAGTCACCCATAACCCGGCCCCCTATCTATGAATGTTATCACCATCCTCTGCGACACGCTGCGCCGCGACCATGTCGGCGCCTATACCGGCGGTTTGCCGCTCGACCAGTGCTGGAGCCAGGAGGCTCCGGCGTGGCGGGTGCCAACGCCGAATATGGACCGGCTCATCGAGCGCGGCACCGTTTTCGACAACGCCTATATCGGTTCGACGCCCTGCATGCCCGCCCGCCGCGATATCTATACGGGGCGGCTAGAATTTTTGGAGCGGGGTTGGGGGCCGTTGGAAGAAGAGGACCGCGATCTGCCGCGCCAGGTCTCGGGCCCACCGAATCGCTCGGTGCAGTGGATGATGCAAGAGGGCCAGCGGGTGAGTTGTTTGTTGACCGATCATTTTCATCTATGGGAGCAGGGTTCGGGCAATTACCATATGGGATATACGGGTTTTGAATTTGTGCGCGGAATCGAGTCTGACGCGCTCTATACCGACCCCGTCGATTTTCCCTGCCCCGAAGGGGACCGTCTGGGCAAGAACGAACGCCATTGGCGCAACGTGCATTTTATCCGCCAGCGCGAAGAAGATTATTTCTGCGCTCAAGTCTGCACCAAGGCCGCCGATTGGCTCGAACGCAATCGCGCGCACAAAGACTTCTATCTGCACCTGGATATCTTCGATCCGCACGAACCGTGGGATCCGCCTGAGGAAATACTCAAGCAGTTCGATGCAAAGGGTTATGCGGTCGAGGGTTTGAACTCGGCGGCACCCTATGCCCCCTGGCGCGAACATTATACGCAGGGACAGTTCGACAATATGCGGGCGCGCTATGCTGCCAAGGTCGTCTTTTTGGACCGTTGGTTGGGCGTGCTCTTCGATAAGATGGACGAACTGGACTTGTGGGAGGACACGCTGCTGGTCTTTACTACCGACCACGGCACTTGGAACGGCGACCACGGCCGGATGGGCAAGTTGGGTACGCACCAATACGATGGCTGCGCGCATATCCCCTTTATTTTATGCCACCCCGAGTCGGGGCACGGGCAGCGCCGGGATCAACTGGTGCAGCTTATGGATATTTATCCTACGGTATTATCGGCGGTAGGGCGTCCGTTGCCTGAGATGCCTGAAGACCGGCCATTGCACGGGATCGATCTATTGCCGTTGCTCGAAGACCCGGCGGCGGGTACGCGCGATTGCGCGCTGATGGGCATGTTTGGCAAGAGTGTGTCGATTACCGACGGGACGTGGACTTTGCACCAGTCGCCGACGGCCGAAAACCAACCGCTCAACTGGTACGGTTACCACCTGGCGCGTTTTATTCGCTATGAATTGGGACCGTATGAAAATGGTCGACGGGCGGTGGTCGACGGCATGACCTGGCCGGATCCGACCTCACTGCACGACAAGGCGGCCGATCCCAACGAACTGGTGAATCTTGCAAAAGCGCGTCCGGACAAGCTCGCCGCAATGCAGAGCAAGCTGCGCGACGAACTGAACCGCTTACGGGCGCCGATGGAGCAGTTGCAGCGGCTTGGGCTGACGGCGTAGAACGGTCCGGTTGCGGGGTGCGAGCGCCGGGCGTTTTTAGTCCCTCGGGTCGTTGTCACGACCCGGCCCCCCCGACTCCACTTGTATATGGAAGCGCTTTGTTAAGCCGGTTTCAAGCCGTCTAATAGCGCGTTCATAAGGCCGGGGTCCGCCGCTTGGTGGGCCGAGTCGTAGGGCGAATCGGGCACCATTGTTGCACAGCCGCGCTGGGCGAAGTAGTGCACGTTTTGCGCGTCGTCGTCGAGCAGCAGGATAGAGTGCATAGCAAGCGGGTCGCTGTCGTCGATGCCTTCGCGCGCTAGAATGCGCGTTAAATGATAATGTTTGCCGTCGAGTGAGCAACGGGCGATGATATTGCCGTGCATTTCGCCCGCGTTGTCCTGTTCAAAGTAAAAATGCGTCTGATCGGCTCCGAAGGCGACGTCCATATAACGCTTAACCAGGGCATGACCGACTGTTGCCCCGTCGAAGTCGCGGCCAAAGCGGTCGTCGCCGTAGGTCGCAATATAGATGCGGATGTTTTTCTGTGCCAAACTGTTGATCAGTTCGACGAAGCCGTCCTTCAGGTTGCTGTGGATATACTCTTCGCTAATCTCTTCGGGGGTGGCGGCACAGCCTCCGGTATGGATATGGGTGATCGTCTGGTCGAAGTCGAAGACATAAATGCGGGGCGGGACGTCGATTGACATATGGGGCTCGGTTAAAGGGCTGCGCGCAACATAGGGATTAACGTGGGGTCCGAACTGGCGTCATAGGCAAGTTGCTGTGGGCAACCTGATCAGAGATCGAGATGCTCTAGCGCGGGGTGCTTGAGCTGTTCTTTGAGTCCTTGCCAGTCTTCGCGGGCGCCGGGCTCTTCGAGGTCGGGCAAAAAACCGAAGTTGAGGTAGAGGGCGATGGCCGGTAGGCGCTTGGTCTGGGTGCCTAACAAGGCGCGGTCGTGCCATTGCGCGAGTGTAGTCAACGCGAAGGACAAACCGGCCTTTCCGAGTCCCAGGCCCTGGTAGGCTGGGCGATTGGCGACCCAGTGGATGAGGCCGTAGTCTAAGCCGCGGTAGTCGTGGCGATACCAGGCGCTAATGGTACCGACGGCGTAGTCTTGGTCGTTAAGGATAAAGAAGCAACGCTCGGCGGCGCTCTGTAGATCAAGGCCGAATTCCTGCACGAAGAGGTCGCTTGAAAGGTCGAGCCATTCTTCGGCGGCTAGCACGATCTCGGTCCACAGGGCCCCTTCGTCGGCGCGAACCGGGCGGATAGTGTAGTTTTCGGGCAGGGGTACTTGCGGGATATCGCGCAGGTGGGAGCGGATCATGTGGATTGAGTTGCCGGCTGAGGTGGCGCGTGGGTCTTGGGACATGGATTTTTTGTTGGATGATGGTTGCTGTTATGTGAGTGCGTCTCGCGTTGCGGAGTTGTCTGTGGCAGATTCGTATTTGCCGTTTAAATAAGAAGATCTATAACCTCATGAAAAAATTTGGCTACTTAGGGATAGTGGGCAATAGGGTGGCTAATGTCAATGGAAGATAGAGGCAGGCAACTACAGGCCCGAGACAGTCCGCGGCGGTTTTTTTTAGCGTTTTGCGCGATGTGCTGGATAGCCTGGGCGGCGGTAGCGGCGTTGACAGTGGGGGCGCTGTATATGGTGAATCGAGGGCATGAGCTAGGGACGCGGGGCGAGGTACTGAGCGTCTTTGGGTGGACGACGTATTTCTGTCTCGGGCTGCCCGCCGCGGTGCGCGTTTTTATATGGCTCGTCGAACGCTACGATCAGGGGCGCAAGAAAGAATAGGCCTGCTTGAGGATTGCTCGGCCGCCGGTTTCGACGAGTTGGCCGTGCCCGAGCAATCGGATAGGGTGTCGGTAAAGTGCAGGTCGGCGTGTTCTTGTGCGACACCGGGAGCGGCGTAGAAGCGGGCGTCGGGATAGGCGGTGAAATAGGGGGCGATAAGAGATGGTGGAAGGTGCTCGAAGCGATAAAGCAGGCGACTTCGCCCAACGTGTCTAACCCGGCGCGGATCTTCCACACCTCGCCGCTGACGACATTCATGCCCCAGATGCGGTTGTCGACCCAATCCCAAGGGCCTTCGTGGCAGAAGGTGAGCAGATCGTTTTGCGTTGGCGAAGTGTTGACGTGGCCGATCCAGTAGCGCTCCTCGAAAATCGTTTCGCCGCCCGAGTCGTTGACGGCGACCTTGATGATCCGGCTCAGCGGCTTGGCTTCCCAGGTTTCGTGGAAGCCGACATAGCTGCGCAGATAATCGATGCGGCAGAGGTTGGTGCGGTCTTCGCGGTCGGAGGGAATAAGCAGGCGTTGGTCGTTATCGTAGCAACCGGGATTGGTAAAATAAAAATGGTGGTTGTGACCGCGATAAGCGGTTCGGCGGCGCACCGTGACCCCGCTTACGGAAGGCTAGTGGCGACCGGCGGTCATGCATTTTCCCCCTCTATTAAGGTGAGCAATTCGGCGTGGCTGCGGACGCGCATATCGGCCTCGGCGGTCCATAGGTCCCTGTCTTCGATATCGTAATAAATCGTAGCGGTGCCGGCGCGACGGCCGGCTTCCAGGTCATAGCGATAATCGCCGACCATCACCGCATTATCCGCTGTGGCGTGCCAGGCGGTGAGCAGTTTGTGGATGCCCTCGGGATCGGGTTTGGGGGCGGCTTCGTCGCGGCCGAGCACGCACTCGGGTTCAAAGTGTTGGGCCAGGTCGCAGACGGCCAAGGTCTCCAAGGCGTTTGCCCGGCTATTACGGGTGAGGATGCCCAGTTGCGCGCCGCGTTCGGCGAGTGCCGTGAGCAGGGCTTCGGCATCGGGTAGCGGGGTGGCGCGTCGGGCGAAGTCGCGTTCGAGTTCGCCGAGACGGCTGTGCAGCAAAGCGGCTTCGGCGTCGGGTCGAGTGTCGATTTCTTCGAGGATGGGTTTGCCCGGCGGTATGCCTAACTCTTGTCGCAGCGCGTCAAAATCTATGGCGCTGTCGGCTAGGGTGTTGTCGAGGTCGAAGATCCAGTGGGTGTAGCTCATTTAATTTCTTTCGCGCGGGTGGACGGGTTCGGCTATTGTGAAAATCGAATATCATTCTCATCGGGATCTATGGCAATATTTTGGCTAGCGGGCTCGTGCTTGTTAAGTTGGGTTATTTCATCAGACCAGTTCGACAAAGCCGTCTTCGCCAAAGCGAAAATCGATCCGCCGCTTTTCCTCCACTGAAATATCCGCAGCAAAACACATTGCCGCGCTTAAATAACCGGCATAGGCGTTCTGTCGTGGGCGATAGCTGGGGTCGTTCATCATTGTAATCAGCTCATAGGCGTGTCGCTGGTCGCCGCCGCCATGGCCGGTGCCGTCTCCCGAACAGTCGAAGACCTCTTCCTTGTCCGGCCCATTGCGGTAGAGGTGTACTTTTGCGTCGTGTAGGTTTCCCCAGATACGGCCTTGCGTGCCGACGGCGTGGAAGTTGCGGCCGGCGCGCGGGCCCATCGCGTGGAAGTTGAGCACGAAGCTGGCGAGGGCACCGCTCTCGTATTCGATATTGAGCGTCTGCACGTCGAGCACGTCCTTGTCGATATTGTAAATACAGCGGTCGTCCTCGCGGATAAATTGGTGCAAGGCCTCTTCGCCCTCGTCTTCGTGCTCGGAGCGGGTGGGATTGTAGTAGGGGCAGGCGGTTTGCAGGTGGCACTCGCCGCAGTGCTCGGGCAGTTCAGGGTCGGTGACGAAGATCTGGCGGTTGCCGTAGGAGTTGAGCGCTATGGGTCGGCAGTCCATTATCCAGTTTAAAAGGTCCAAGTCGTGGCAGGATTTTTCGAGCATCGAGCCGCCGCTTTTGTCGCGGTAACGGCGCCAGGGGCTGCGGTTCATGACCGAACTGACGCCGACGCCCGGCAATTCGTCGGCCTGGATTGAGACGATGCGGCCGATAAGCCCTCGGGTGATGAGTTCCTGGATCTTGGTGTAGAAGGGTGCCGAGCGCAGTACAAAGCCGATCAGAGTACGCCCATCGTTGCTTCGCTCAGCATCGATGATGTTCTCGCAGTCGGTTTTGGTGGGAGCGAGGGGTTTTTCTAAGGCGATGGGCAGGCCGCGTTCGAGACAGCCGATGGCGTGTTCGGCGTGCAGGTGGTTGGGCGAGCAGATGACGGCGCCGTCAAGGTCGGTCTGTTCGCGCAACATGTCGCGCCAGTCGTCGTATTCGTCGTATTCATCGGTAAGGCCGGCACGCTCGGCCATGGTGTGGCGATGGGATGCGTCGGGGTCGGCGAGGGCGGTGATGGTTATGTCGTCGCGTTTTTGGTAGGCGGCGGCGTAGCTTAGGCTGCGGCCGCCGGTGCCGATTAGGGCTATTTTGTATGGCATAGTGGTTTGTCTATTAGATGAGTGGGTGGTCGGTCTCGGGGGTGCCGCGCAGGATATTTTTATGCGCCCAGGGCTGTCGCCCCGCAATCCGACCGTCTGACCGCAGCTTAGCCGTCAAGACGCGCCTCGTATAAAAATAATTATGCCGCCCCCAATACTTCTCTAGCGGCCCGTGTCGTCTCGCGCACTTGATCAATAGTACCCATACCAAACATCGACGCCTCTACGCCGACCTCGTCGAAAACATATTCGAAGGCTTGGTGACCGAGGAAGCGGCCGCCGGCCATCGGTTTGATGGCGATGACCGGTTTTGTGGCATTTTTGATGGCGTCGATGGCCAGGTCGCGGGTTGGAAACATGAAGGTGCCCGGGGCATTGACGGTGGTCAGGTAGCCGTCGACGGGGAGATTTTCTGCTTCTAGGAGCGGGATGGTGATGCCGGCGTGGTGCACGCTGGTGATGACGGTGTCGAAGCGTTGGCGCAGAAAGGCCAGGTATTCGCGGATCAGGTCGAAGCGGCCGGTCATCGCCAGCAAGTCGACTTCGGCGCCTGGGTCAGCGATGAGGATGTCGCAGCCGGCGAAAAAGCCGAGGTACTGTTCTAGGATGCCGTAGTCGATTTCGAAGCGGGCGGCTTCGGCTTCGCTGTAGGGTGGCACGGTGGCGGGGGTGACGATGCCGTCGAAAGTGTCGCCGAGATTATAGCGGATGATCTTGTCGCTGTGGAAGTGTTGGCGAAAATCATCGCCGGCCACCTCTTCGTTGCGGCCGTAGAAGGTAGAGTGGGCGCGCTGAGAGTAGGAGACGATTTCGCCGTCGAGCGTTATCGGGATCAAGATATAGGCGACCATGCCGATCTGCGTGTCGGTCTGTTGTTCGGCTTCCCAGATCGCCTGCAGGTGCAGCCGGTCGAGTTTGGGCAGCATATGGTCGACTTGCACGGCGGTGATGCCGCCTTCCTCGACCGCACAGCGCAATACGTCGGCGACGGGCTCGACATGGCTGAAGGCGCGGAAGTTGTCGGCGTCGCGCTCTTTGTTTTGGTAGGAGCAGCCGTCATAGGGATGGATGCCCATGATCAGGCGGGGGATCTCGGCCTGGCCGATTTGGGTTGTGGGCACGGTGCAGCCTTCGAGATAGCTTTTCATTGGCTAGGTCCTATTTGAAATTATGGTAATGGATACGATCGAAGGTGTGCATGACCCCTTAGGGTTTCTGGTCGCCCTGAGTTTCGAGGTAGACCGCATAGAGCGATTGGCTGCCGGTGATAAAGAGGCGGTTTTTCATCACGCCGCCGAAACAGAGATTGGAAACAGTCTCGGGCAGATGGATCTTGCCGATCAAGTCACCGTCGGGGGCAAAACAATGTACCCCGTCGTAGCCGTTGCCGACCCAACCGGCGCTCGACCAGAGGTTGCCGTGGATATCGCAGCGGATGCCGTCGGAACCGCCCTTGGGGCCCATCTCAGCGAAGACGCGACCGTTTTGCAAGACTGTTCCGTCGACGTCAAAGAGCATGATATTACGCGGAGTGCCGGTATCAGAAACGTAGAGCATGCTCTCGTCGGGAGAAAAGCACAGGCCATTGGGCCGTTCCTGCGCCTCGACGACTACCGTGGCCTCGCCGCTTTCTGGATCGAGGCGGTAGACGCGGGTGGGCAATTCGAATTCGGATTTTTGACCCTCGTAGTTGAGCAGGATGCCGTAGCCCGGGTCGGTAAACCAGATGCTATTGTCGGAGTGTACAACGACGTCGTTGGGCGCATTGAGGCGTTTGTCGTCGAACTGATCGAGTAGAATGGTGATGGTGCCGTCGTGCTCGGTGCGTGTGACGCGACGGGTAAAGTGCTCGCAGGAGACGAGGCGGCCCTGCCGGTCGCGTGTGTGGCCATTGCTATTGTTGGAGGGTTGGCGGAAGACGGAAGTCTGGCCGGTGGTCTCGTCCCAGCGCATGATGCGGTTGTTGGGTATATCGCTGAAGAGCAGGTAGCGGCCGTCGCCGAAATAGACGGGGCCTTCGGTCCACCGGGCGCCGGTCCATAGGCGCTCGACGGCGGAGTTGCCGATTTTAAAAGGGCCAAAGCGCTCTTCGTCAATGACTTCGATGGCGGGGTCGGGGTAGCGGACTGTGGTGCCGTCCCAGGGGCGGTCGGTGGACATCGTTATTCTCCTGGAGTTGGAGAATGCTGCGCGGTGGATGTGTCGGGTAGACGGTCCGCCTGGGGGTATGCCCCATCGCTCATTCTCGCTTCGCATTCTGCGAATGCTCCGAGGGCTATCTCCCTACGCCGATTCCTGCGGCTCTGGGGGGACTGCAAAGCCGCTCTCGGGGCATACCCCCAGGCGGACCTCGGACGTTCTGAAAGTACCGGTATTGCGAACGGGAGAACTTCTATAATAATGGGGGTCGGCGCAATTTGCTAACGTTGGCCGCTTGCCGAGATCGTTGCGTAATAGATGGCACTGGTGCGGGAATCGTCGGCAAATTGGCAGTAGGCGTCCCACGACTCTTCGACGATCTTGCTTTTGTACGCGGGGCAGAGTATTTCGGCCATCAACATCGAGCTGATGATCTTTTTGAAATTGAAACCTATTAGTTTTCCCGGCCTTTCTGTTTCCTGGCGTATCGGCGTTGGCGGTATTTAATAAACGCCGACGGTGTTCGGACGGTGTTGTTTTCCGCAGAGCAGTTGTTGTACTATCTCGGAGGGATTTTCCAACTGCTCCAGTTGCGCGCGCATGTCTTCTTGCGGTATAAACCACGGCATCAGATACATGCCCAAAAGACAGGAACGCGATTGGTCGGTTTTGTTGGGGCGGGCGGTGTGCCACCAGGCGCCGTGCGCGAAGACCACGCTGCCGCGGGTGCCGATGAAGATCTCGCCCTCGTCGCGCCATTCGTTTTTTGGCTCGTCGGGAAAGTGGCCCTTTTTGTGCGAGTTCGGGATCGCGGCAGTGGCGCCATTTTCTTCGGTGTAGTCGTCGAGCATCCACAGGGTCTGGCCGGCGAGGTTGCCGGCGGGCCATGGCGGTTTGAGCGACCAATAGGGGTAGTCGGAATGCCAGGCAATATGGTCGTGGCCGGGGTAGACGGTGTTGGCTGACCACGAGGAGCACATAATATCCTCGCCCAACATCCGTTGCCAGACGGCGAGCACGAAGGGATGGCACATCAACTCGAGGAAGATGGGGTGTTTTACCGCGATTTGGCCGACGCGTTGGGTGCGGGCCTCCCGGGCCTGCTCGGTGATTTCGGCGTCGAGCAGATCGTGCAGAACGTTGCGGGCTTCGTCGGCTTTTTCCGGGCAGATGACATCGTGCACTACGCAGAAACCGCGTTCGTCCACTTCGTTGATGATTCTGTCGATGTTGGGGGTGGCTGTGGTTGTCATGAAAGTGTTTCCTCGAGACTTTGATTTAAAAGTTGATTATAGGAAGTTTTAGGTGTGCTTGTTAGCGAGATCCTCTATCGAGGACAATATCCCCAATACTATAAAAGATAATAAAGAGCGTAAAATGAGCGCACGGCAAGAGGAAAGTCAGGCGAGGGTGACGGCGATACGGGATATAAGGGATCGCAGGGTTTTGGAAGAGTAGCCCCGTCAGTCGCAGCAGATAGAGGCGGTTGGACAGTTGACGGCCGGTGTGGCCCATAATTTCAATAACAAGCTGCCGAGAAAGCCGTATTCGATTGTGCAGGCGTTACGAGAAGTTCGTCAGGTATTGGACGAGGACGCTTGAGCGCCCCTGGCATATAGGTGATAAGCGCAGTCCGGTCCGATGAGGCGCACGGCCGTCTTGTGGGGGAGTTTGCTTTTGCCCGACAGGATCAGGCGGCGGTACTGGTATCGCATACGGATCTCTTCGGCTTTGCGGGTGCGCATTAGGTCTGCTGTTCGCAGATAGGTGTCCAACCGCGGCCGGGTGAACGGGCGGGATGGCGTTCGTAGCGCATACGAATCTCTTGGAAATCCTCGATATCGGTGACTTCGCGTTCGGGGTGTTGCGGGTCTTGGATGACAAAGTCCCCTTCGCCGGGATAACAGGCCATCGTGACGGGGTCGCGTTCGGGGTCGAAGTCTTTGGGGTGTTCGTCGATGTTGTTGGGCGCGTCGGCGTGCTCGTAGCGCAGGTCGACGCTCCAGCGGACGATATCGGTGGTGTTTTCGAAGGAGGCGTGTGGGGTCAGATTGCTCATGAAGAGCACTGAACCGGCGGGCATCTCGACGATAATGGGTTCGGGTTTGGGCAAGTCTTCCTCGACGATTTCTAGATAGCCGCCTTGGCCGCCAGTGTAGTGGCGCACGATGCCGTTTTTATGCGCATTGGGCAATACATGTAGGCAGCCATTGTCGATGGTGGCGTCGACAAGCGGAATCCAGCAGGTGACGATCAGGTTGCTGTCGCAGTGCGGCAGGAAATAGCCGGAGTCCTGGTGCCAGGGTACGGCGCCGCGGGTGTAACCGGGGGCTTTGGGGCGGATGCGGTAGACGGAGGAGCCAATGATTT
>DQLG01000086.1 GCA_015660315.1 Candidatus Latescibacterota bacterium | reverse complement strand
GGCCGCCTCGGTCAGGGCGATGGCTTTATTGGTTTGCGTGATACCGCCCATCATCGCCACGTCGGTGCGTGCGCGGCCCCAGGCCTTGGCTTGGATGGCAGAGGAGAAGGATTGCAGGTCCTGGAACCAGTTGCCCGAGGGGATAATGGGGATCGACACCCGGCGGCTCAGTTCGATATACCCCTCGAGGTCGGCGTCGTGTAGGGGGGCCTCGAACCAGGTGAAATCCATTGCTTCGAGCTCTTGTGCGACTTTGAGGGCGCCGTCGTGGTCGTAGTTGTTTTCGGCATCGAGCATAAAGGCGATCTGGTTGCCTGGGTATTTTTTTCGCACGGCGCGGGCGAGTTCGAGGTCGAGGTCGGGGATGCACCAGGTGTGGAATTTGATGGCTTTGAAACCGGCGGCGATAAATTCCTCAGCGTTTTTGAGATAGGAATCGACATCCTCAAAAAGCGGGGTGCTGGCGTAGGCTGGGATCCGTTCGCGGGCTCCGCCGAGCAATTTGTAGAGCGGCAGGTCCGCGGCTTTGCCGGCCAAATCCCATAGGGCGATATCGATGGCGGCCAGCGATTGCGGCGGCAGCGGGAAGACCCGCGGCCGGATCGCGTGCCAGATTTCTTCGCGCAGGAGCGGGTCCTTGCCGATCAGGATCGGCACTAGGTGGCGGATGGATTCGGCGGTATAACGCTCGAAGTCGAACGAGGTCGCGTTCCAGACGCCGGCGACGCCTTCAATGCCTTCGTCGGTGAAGATGCGAACAATGGTGTTAGTCGAGTACTGGTCGGGTAAATCATCGGACCAGGTAAAGCGGTCTACCGGTGGGGCGACCGCGCGGACTTCGATTTTGCTAATTTTCATGTTAGGCTGGCTCCGTGAGAAGAGATGGCTTGTATAATATTAAATCTGTCGGCTCTGTTCAATCGGGCTATCATCCGTCCGGGGCATCGCTTTGCCCGGCGGGTCTGAGGCCGAAGAACAAGGCCATAATAAAGCCACTGGCAACACGCGATACGCAGGCCAGACCGAAGGCGGCCCAATAACCGTAGTCGAGAATCAGCACGCCACCGAGTAGGCTGCCGGCGAAATTGAAGATCTGGAATCCGCAGACGCGGAAACCCTGGATCCGGGCCCAGTAGCGCCGTGGCAGGATTTGGGTAGAGAAGTACTGGTCGGAGGGATTGTCGACGACTTCGGCCATGCGAGAGAGCAGAAACATCGATATGGCGACCGGCAAGTTGATAAAGGTGCCCATAAGGCCGAGGGCGCAGCCGCCGATGATGCGGGTGGGCAAGATGGTCAACGTTGCGCCGAAGCGGCGGACGAGGGCTGGAGCTGAGAAGGTCGCCGGCAGGCCGACGAGTTGGCTGAAGAAGAAGATCGTGCCGATCATCGCCGGACCGACGTGCAATTCTTCCTCGAAGAAGACATTGAAAAAGGGGTAGGTTAATCCTAGCGAAAAACCGCGCGTGCCGCTGAGGGTGGCGATACCAGTGAAGACACGCCAGGGTATCGGTTCGGGGGTGTCCGGGGCGTCGTGGTCGTTGGTGGTAGAGGTTGCTCGTTGATGCCCACTTTGGTGCCCGGGGATGCGCATTAGTGGCAGTATGGAGACTATTGAGCATAACGCGCCGAGCAATAGCGAATAGCGGAAAGGTTCGGGCATCTCGGTCGACGCGCCAATAAAATAGGCCATGACGCCGGGCATAAAACCGCCGGCCAAGCTCAGCAGCATGCGGATGGCTACTTGCAGGGCGGACCAGAGGACTAGGGCTTCGGCGCGGCGGGAGCTATGCGCGTTGTCCGAGAGGAAGGGCACGTGGTTGACCCAGATAAAGGAAGTGGCGATGCCGCCGATAAACGAAAAGGCCAAAAGAGCCGTAGGGCTGGTCATAAGGCACGCGCCTAATTGCGATATGGCCAATAGCAGACCGGAGGCGAGTAGGAAGGGCTTGCGGCCGAAGCGGTCGCTGAGCATGCCGACGGGCAAGGCCAATAAGCCCGTGGCCAAGGGCGCCATACTCGCTACCAGGCCGATAAAGTCCTCCTGGTAGCTGAGCCGCAACAGATAGAGGTTGAAAAGCAGCGAGAACAGCGCCATGCCGGCGTTGATCAAAATGCCGTAGTAGAAGAAGGATTGCACATTGCGGTTAAATTCCCGCAGGCGGAAACCGCGCAGGGCGCTGTCTATGGACATGGTTTTGCCCGGGCACTGCCAACGATCATCTGTGCATCATCGGCTCATCCGGCGTAGCGTTGCGCAAAGATCTCGACCGCTTTTTTCACCGCCAACTTGCTAGTGGCTACCCTCTCGGCAAAAGGCAATTTCATTCCGGTCTCAAGCGTGAAAGACGGCCCGTAGGTCCGCGCGGCGAAATCGACGAGGTTGAGGCCTTCGCCGCGTTTGCCGGCGTTGAGCCAGTATACGCCGCGCGGCCCTCGGGTAAAGAACGATCCCGGCAGGTATTCTTCTGGGGCGAGTGCGGCGCCGGATGCGGCGACAGCGGTGATCATCGCCTCGGCCATATTCTCTTCCCATTGCTGGTCGTCGTCGTTTTGCTGGTGCCGGGCCGAAAACCAGAATGAATCGCCGCCGTGCTCGTGTAAATCGAGCGTCAGACCGGGAGTGATGGCCGCCATCAGGTCGCGGGTGCAGCGCGATTCGACCGGAGCCCAGGGCGTGTCGTGGAAGCGGTTGATATGCAATACTTCGCCGGACGGGTCGATGATCAGCGCGTAGGCGCGTTGCAGGAAATCGGTGCCTTCGATGCCGGGGTCGCGGTTGGGGAAATAGAGGCGGCGGCCTTTGAGGGCCGCCAGCCAGGCTTCGTCGCCCTTGAGATCGTAGTAGAGATTGTGCGTCGAGTAGCCGTATTCGCCGATGATGGCCACTACGATCTCGTCTTTTTCGTAGAGGACTTCGCCGCGTTCGCGCAATAGCGGCCCGACATCGTCGAGGTTGTTGAGTACGGGGGGCGGATCCAAACTCAGACCGAGCGCGTAGGCGAAGCCGTTCATGCCTATGGGGTCGCGGTCGGGGATGGTATAGACCTGGTGTTCGGTGTCTAGCTCATCCAAGAGGTCGACGGCGGCGCTGACCCCAGCTTGTTCGGTGGAGTGGCTGCCGGCGCTGATAAAAATGGCCGGGCTTTTGTCGCCGCCGCTTTTTATCGCGACGATGGCTTGTCCGTCGGGGGTGCGGCCGAGAGTTTTAGGGGTATGGCCTTTGGCGTGGATGTGGTCTAGTAGGTCGGTGTAGCGGTCGAATAGTGGCATGGGCCCTCTTTGTTATAGACGGATAGTATAGCCAATTAGGAGGGGAGGTAACAGGTGGTGCTATGGTCCGGTTTATCGGCGAGCGTTTTGTCGATGGTGTATTGGTGCGAGTAGGCTAACTGCACGCGTTCTGACCGCGCCGGATATAATCGGCGGCGCCTTCCGCGATCCAGGCGCCCGTACCGGCGAGGAAGCAGCGGACGCCGGCTTTGACATAGCGTTCGATGGTGCTATTGTCGGCGGTGGTACCGGCTACTCGCCCGGCTGCCTGGATACGGGCCAGTGTCTCGTTGATGGTGCGTTGCACCTCGGGGTGTTCGATATGGCCGATATGGCCCATCGAAGCGGCGAGATCGTTGGGGGCGACAAAAAAAACGTCGATATGATCGACGGCGAGGATTTCGTCGAGATTACCGACGGCGACAATATCCTCGATCAGCATCATTAACAGCGTTTCGTCGTTGGCTTTGGCGAAATAGTCCTCAACTCCATAGCCTTGGCGGCTGGTAAAGAGTCCGCGTTGGCCGAGCGGTGCGAATTTGCCGCCGGCGACCACATTCTGCGCTTCGGCGGCGGTATTGACGTGCGGGATACACACGCCTTGCGCGCCGCGGTCGAAGGTGCGGTAGATCAGGCCCTGGTCGTTGGCGTTGACGCGGACGATGGAGGTCAAGCCCCAGATGTCGCAGGCGCGGGTGAGGTTGCCCAAGTTGGCCGCGTCGACCGCACCGTGCTCACCTTCGAGCCACACGCCGTCGAAACCGCAGGGACCAAAGGCATCGATATCGTCGGGATCGGTCATACCGACGGCAATATAGGCGATGTCACCGGCCGCCAGTTTGCGTTTTACGCGATTGGGTCGGAGTTCCATTATCATCCTCAGGCGCAGAGTGGGTGCGCGTCTTCTGTGCGGCGGAAGGGGATGTCGATTTGCTCGCCTTGATTTATCGTTGCCATATGCGCGCGGGTCTCGAGCCAGAGCCTGTTCCATTCGGCTGGGTCGCGCAATTCGCTTTGCGGGTTGCGGCGACTGCGGGCGACAAAACAGGGGAAGGCGATGCGGCCGGTGGACTGGTCGGAGGGGTTGTAGCGCAGGTCATAGCTCCAGCGGACCTCGTCACTGGTATTGGCGTAGGAGCCGTGTATGGTTTCTTTGTGCATAAAGATCACGTCGCCGCGATCGACGAGCAGCGGAATGGCGTCATCGGCGGCGAAGAGCTTTTCGGGGATCTGCGCCGCACCGGCGAATTGCGGCGCGTTGTGCATATAGTTGGGGCAATGCGGTTGCGGGCCTTCTTTCTGCGAGCGCGGCACGACCATTAGCGGCCCCTTTTCGAAGAGCGTGTCCTGCAGCGAAAACCACACGGTCAGCATGCGCGTATCGTCGGCCTCTTCGGTGACGACGCCGCGGTCCTGGTGCCATTGCGTGGCGCCGAGAATGGGGTTGCCGAATTGGTTCTTAGGCAGCAGGTGCTCGGGCGGCTTGATGCGCACATGTTGCACGGGGTTGGATGTGATCTCCGGGCCGATCAGCGATTCGACGGCGTCGAGCAGGTCGCTGTCGGTCAGCGCCTGAAAGACGGCGGGGCCGGCCCAAAAGGGGGTGTCGGGCTGCACGTTCTGGAAGGGCAACGAAAAGTCGAAATACTGGTTGTAGATGGTTTCGGTTTCGACGCAGATCTGGGTGTAGCGCGCGCCGAATTCTAGTTCGTCGTAGCGCGAAGCGATATCGCCTTTGGCATAGAGCTCGTCGGCGAGGCGATCGAGCACCGTGGCGTATTCGGCGATGAGCGGGTCGAGAGTTTTAGCCGGGTCGATGACGTTGCGGACGACGACATAGCCCTCGCGGTCGAAGTGTTCGAGTTGGGTGGGGGTGAGTGCGGGCATGTGGGTAGTCTCCAGATGATTTGTCGGGTACTTGTTTGCTAGATAGGATAAAGAATGGAGCACCTCTCCTGCAAGTGCAAGATAGACATAATACCCGCTTTGGTCCGCTATGGGCGGCGATCCGATAGCCGTCGAGGTGGTGTAGTTGGCACCAGCTAGTGCAGACCGCGGTGACCGAGGC
>DQLG01000739.1 GCA_015660315.1 Candidatus Latescibacterota bacterium | reverse complement strand
CGAAGAGCGGCAAGGCCAGCGCGGCGAGTTCCGGCAAATAATAAAAGAGGGTCCAGGCCATAAACGCCAGCCGGTCGAAGAGCGCGAAATCAAAGCCAACGATCTGGTCGAGATAGGATGCGGGCACCATGCTTGCGCCGCCGGATTGAGCAAAACCCGCGAATAGCAGCGCAAAGCCAATCTGACAGGGGATCCACGCGCCGAGCCGCCGCCATTGACGTTGATGGGCCAAGTGCAGAACCACCGCCAGCAGCAGCGCAAAGCCGATCGAGCGGATCGCGGTACCCAACGCCAGGCAGAAGGCCATCCCGACTAGGCTGGGTCCGAAGATTTTTTGTCCGCGCAACCAGCGGTCATAGAACAGGACCGCGGTCAGCGAAACGAGCGTATAGGCCGTTTCGCTGAAGACGCGGTTGGCGTAGGCGATGGCCCAGGGGTTCAATGCGACCAAGGCCAGAAGGGCTAGGCGCTCATTGCTTTTACTGAAGGGTTTGAGCAGCGCATATAGGACGAGCAGCAGCAAAAAAAAGAACAGGGTTGAGCAGAGTTTGAGGGCTGTCAATGAATCGGGGAAGAGATAGGCGATCGGGCTGATCAGTAGCGGATAGCCGCTCGGCTGGGTGATAGGAGCGACCGAATGTTCGCTGGGGCCGACGTGCAATACGGGCCCTCGTCCTTCGCTGATCGAACGGGCCAATTCGGCGTAGACGGCATCGTCGGCCATCGAGCCGACGGCGAACTCGTCGAAACGGGCGATAACTAGTATCAGGCTCAGAAGCCCGATGGCCACCAGGTATTTTCGCGACCCGGACAATAGTAGATGCACTATTGCGCGGACCAGGGTTGCGTTTGCGTGTGGACTTCTGCACCGCTGTTCAATGCCTGCTCGCACATCAAACCGAGATAGTGGTCTTGGCAAGCTTCGGCCAGCGGATAGGGCGTTTCGCCTCGCGCCATGCGCAGCATTAGGTCGCCGATCGCGATTTCGTCGTCGCTGAGCGCGGCCGGAGCCAATGGGTTGGTGTAGACCATTTGCTGGCCGAGTTGTATGCCTTTTAAGTGATTGCCCTCCAGGTTCCCGGGGCCCCCGGCGCTGTGGCGCAGCAAGTCCAGATAGATCGGCGTGCGAGCATCTTGCAGATATGCGATCTGGCTATTGACTATTTCGCCGCGCTCGCCGCGCACCAGCACGCGATTGTTGCGCACCCAGTTGAAATACTGTTCGCCGCAGAAATCCATAAAGCCCAATCGGCCGTCGAAGTCCAGCCAGAAAAAAGCTTGTTTGCAGTCGGCGATGGTTTCTTGCGCGGGCGGACCGTTCCTATCGGGGCCTTTGACCAGGGGCGCATTAAAAGAACGAGCGGCGATCGTCGCGTTTTCATAACCGATGCCCAATAGCTTGCGCATCAGGCTCATGCCGTGGTAGCCGTGCGCCGCCGAAACTTGTGCCTGGCTGATCGTACCCAGTTTACCCGATTCGATTATTTGGCGCACCGCGGCGAAATAGGGCTGGAGGAAATATTGCTCGGCGACGCAGACCTGTACTTTGTGTTCCGCTACGTATTGCCACAGCTCGATCATCGCCGATAGATCCGGCGCGGGCGGTGTTTCTGAAAGCACTGGTACGCCGTGATGCACTAGGTCTTTGATGATCTCTGGATTGGCGGCCCAAGCGACGGAGGTTACCGCGAAATCGAGTGTGCGACCAGCGAGCATTTCGTCTATCGTCGCGACGATTGGGCAGGCCCACTGATCGGCGATGCGCTTGGCTTTTTCGCGGTTGCGCGCAACGACCACCGGCATCTCGAAATGCTCGGGGGCTGCCGCTGCGATGCGCAGGAAAAACTCGGCGCGCCACCCGGCACCGACGATGCCAAAACGAATACGACTCATTTGTTGTTCCTCGACAGATAGCTGAAATGGTTGATTGCGTTTCCTTGCAGGCTAGGTGGCCAACGGTGGACCGCCGGGAATTTCGATGGGCCGGCGCACGGTGTTATAATGGGCTCGCCGCGCGGTGAATCGCGCGGTTAAATATTCTCCGAGATGGATAGAGCCGGCCATTTCGTCCTGGTTGATTTCACCTGAAAATAAGAAAGGTACCCCGTCGGCTGTGTGTCGTGCGACGCTTTGCAGCTTGAGATGGTTGCCTGCGACGGTGCCGTTGATCTCCTGGTTGGAAAAGTCACTTTGGTGCATGCCCTGCACCCAGTTGCCCTCCTGCTGAAGAAACAATCGGTGCTCGCTGCTGCTGGTGAAATATTCGACGGTGAGGTCCCAATGACCGTCGATATCCGCGGCGGCGGTCATTGCGACCGGTTTTGGGGTGCGCGTCTCGCTGAGAATGCCGTGAATGCGCTCGGCGACCACTTCGGCCTCGCCGGGTTGCATTTGGCTCGGGGTCACGTGAATGCTCGTCTTGCCCTCGGTGCTGCTGCCGCCGATGGCGATCCGTGGTTTATTGCGGGCAAAGTTTTCGGCCACCTCCTCGCCGGTAATATGCAGGGCCAAAGGATCCCAGCTGATCTGCAGTGTCGGCGCGACATTAGAAGGCCCCGTAGGCTCGACGACCTCTGTCGATAGACCTTCGATTTGCGTCACCTGTCGGGCGATAAGGTCCAGATAACCGAGCCAAATCTTCCATTCGCCGCCGTGGTCCCTGGTTGTCCAGGCTTCAACCGCCGCCAGCATACCCATAATTTCTTCCCGGCTGATTTTATTGTCCCTATTCGGCCCGTGGTGCGGTGAACTGGCCTGCCACGCTGACATGAGAATGGCCTTGTTGCCCAGGACCAACCCGGCCCCTTGCGGCCCGCAAAGGGCTTTGCCGCCGCTATAGGCGACTACGTCGGCGCCGCGCTCTAGGTGTATGGGCGGGATGGTGAGGTTTTCCGCTGCGGCGTCGACCAGGATGGGAATCTTGTGGGGTTTGGCGATTGCGGCGATGGCCTCCAAAGAAAGCGGTTGGCCCGTCGCCGAGGCGCCACCGGCATTCAGATAGATCATAGCGGTGCGTGGGTTGATGG
>DQLG01000449.1 GCA_015660315.1 Candidatus Latescibacterota bacterium | reverse complement strand
GTGTACTGGTCGCAGGCGATAACCGCCCACGTTTCGAGCGGGACATCCGCCCGCGGTAAGAGCAGGGTCGGCACGTGCAGGGCGATTTCGGGATAGTGGCGTTTCATCTCCGACTAACCGATCAACGGCCTGGCCCAAGCGGAGAATACCGGGAAAATATCCTCCGGGTCCTCCAACTCCTGGTGCCAGCGCTTCTCGTGTTCGAACATGATCCAGCCGTCGTAATCGTGCTGCTTGAGCAGGGCAATAGCTTCTTGCAACGGCAGTTGGCCCGTACCCGGCGCCACGTAGCGCCAACCGTCCTTCATCGCCTCGGCGTGCTCGGGCTCGTAGACCGCGTCTTTGATGTGCGTATAAGCGACACGCGGCCCCACCGCCTCGTAGGTCTGCGTCGGCGACTCCTCGCCGACGCGCGCGGTATGGCCCATATCCCACAACACGCCAAAGGCCTCGTTCGGCACGCGGTCGAGCAACAGCTTGCACTCCACCGCCTTGATCCATTCGTCATGCGTCTCGAAGAGCCATTTGAGGTCGGCCGCCCCGTCCAATGCGAGAATCTGCTGCATCGTGTCCCGGCCGATATCGGCCAGCTCCTCTTTAGAATGAACTGCGGAATCGCCGCCGCCAAAGACCCGGACCGCCCCGCAGCCCAACCCCTTAGCCACCGGAATCGAACGCCGCGCCTCCTCGACATTGTCCTCCAGCTTCTCCGGCACGCACACCCGAATGCTGGAGCTGATGCCCGAGACTTCCAACCCGGCGTCCTGCAACTGGCGCCGGGTCTCGGCAACTGCGCTGGTAAAGGCGGGCAACTGCGTGATATCCATAGTCTCCTGCAAACCGCGGAAATCGACGCCGTCATAGCCGTATTTGCCACCTTTGGCACAGATCGTATCCAGATCCCATTCTGGACAGCCCAAAGTCGTAAAACTGAGTTTCATGCATCCTCCAGTATTAGAGCGAACACCAAAGGCGCCAACTCGTTTATATCGTTTAGAACCGCAAAGGCCCGGGAGAAATCGCTCTGCTCCGTCAGGCCCTGCGGAATAACCACACAGCGCAATCCAGCCGCTACCGCAGCCTGCAATCCGCGCTCGGAATCCTCGACCACTAAACATTCGTCCGCCGCCAGTCCATTGCGCTCCATCGCCACAAGGTAGGACTCAGGCTCGGGTTTGGACGCCTCGTAATCTTCGCGCACTAAGACAAAATCAAAATACGACAACAGGCCCGTGCTGGCGTGGATCATCTCGAAATGATCGCCGCGACAACTGGTCACTATGCCCATCCGCACTTTACCGTGCAGCGCTGCAAGTGTTTCCCTCACCCCGGTTATCGGCTCGACACCCCGCTGCAATAATGCGCTATATCGCTCATTGCGCCGGGTGCGCAAGGCCGCAAATTCAGCCTCATCCAGATGCCCGACAAATGCTTTGATGCCCCCGCTGGTCTTGAGGAAGGTCGCCACGAAGTCGGCTTCATTGATCTCAATGCCCTGCGCCGCCAACTCATCGCGGCAGGCCTCGAAGTAGAGTTTCTCGGTGTCGACCAGCACGCCGTCGTTGTCCCAGAGCATTGCTTTTAGCATAGACACTCTTGATAGCGAATGGGGGAAGCCATACCTTGACTGAAAATAAGATCCGCCCCGGAACCATCGTCGTCAACACATTCATCCATCACATGCGGTCGCAATGCCCCGCGTCTCGACTTATTCGAGCTATCGCGATGTCGCAATAGGCTAGGCCGCAAGAAAGCCAACCCATGCTGAGCGAGCAACAGCGGCAACAGTTCCGCACCGAGGGCTATCTGCTCGTACCTGACGCGCTCGCCGATATCGGGCCACAACGCGTGCGCGACGCCTACGAACAAGTGCGCGCGCAAACCGAAGCCCAATGGCGTGAGGCCGTCGCCGCCGACACGGGCAAGGGGGTCTACGGGCTGGGTGCCGCCGCCCACGTCATGCCCGACCTTTACCAGTACGACCCGCTCTTTCTCGATCTGTCCAACAACCCGGCCGTGATCCCCATACTAGAAGCCGTAGTCGGCCTCGACCTGCAGCTCACCGAAATGATCGCCCACAACCACCCCGCCGACACCGACGCGCATATCGAGTGGCACCGCGACTGGCCACCGTGGAATCATCCAACGCAAATACTAAAGGCCAAAGTCTTCTATTACCTCGACGATATCACCGACGACATGGGCCCCTTTAGTATCGTGCCCGGCAGCCATACCCGGCCGGACGACCCACCGGGGTCGGCGAACTCGTTCGCCGAAAACCCCAGCACTCAAGCGCCGTGCTACACCGGATCAGAACTTGGAAATATGCCGCAGATGAAAAAAATCACCGCCCCGGCCGGCACTGCCGTCATCTGGAATGTCGCGCTTTGGCACACCGCCACCGCCAATACCAGCCCGCGAGACCGCCGCCTTATCGTCTACGGCTATACGCATTTCTGGGTCAAGCAATGGGAAGACCGCACGCCAGCGCGCGAGATCGTCGCCTGGGCCGACACGCCGCAAAAGCGACAGCTAATGGGCATCCACGCGGTGCAGGGCCGGGCGGCCTGGGACCGCCGCGACGTCGCCTACCTGCCCGAGCACCAGGCTATCGCCGACGCCAAACCCTTCTGAAACCCACCGCGCAACCATAGAGTCTATTGAGTATATGAAAACTATCCAACGCATCCTCGATCAACACGGCGCCCTGGCTCTACCCGGCCTCTTCGACGCGCTCTCTGCCCTTATCGCACAAAAAGCCGGCTGCCCAATGGGCTTCGTCTCCGGCTATTCCGTCGCCGCCACCGCACTCGGTGAGCCGGACCTCGGCTTATTGACGCAAACAGAAATCGTCGCGCAGGCCCGCCGCATCTGCAAAAGCGTCTCGATCCCCGTGCTCGTCGACGCCGACACCGGCTACGGCAATGCTCTCAACACCTACCGCACCGTCAACGAGCTAATCGACACCGGCGCCGCCGGCTGTTTTCTCGAAGACCAGGTCTGGCCCAAGCGCTGCGGCCATATGCGCGACAAACGCGTTGTCGAGCGCGGCGAATACCTCGAACGCATACGCGCCGCCGTCGAGGCCCGCGGCGAACACGATTTCTTTATCGTCGCCCGCTCCGACGCCGAAGCCGTCATCGGGCTGGACGAAGCCATAGACCGCGTCTCGGCCGCGCACGCGCTTGGCGCCGACGCCTGCTTCGTCGAAGCACCCGGTTCCGTCGAACAGCTCGCGGAAATCGGCCGCCGCACGCCCGGCCCGCGCGTCGCCAATATGATCGAAGGCGGCAAAACCCCGCTCTTACCCAAGCAGCAACTCGCCGAACTCGGCTTCCAGCTTATCCTCTATCCGCTCACCGGCCTCTTCGGGGCGGCCGCCGCGATGCACCAGCTCTGTACAAAACTAATGGCCGACGGCACCTCCGCCGGCGCCGAGGATCAGCTAATGGATTTCGCTTCGTTTAACGAGTTGATCGGTGTCGAAGAACGCCTCGAACTAGTCCGGCGACTGCAAGAAGTCGAAG
>DQLG01000434.1 GCA_015660315.1 Candidatus Latescibacterota bacterium | reverse complement strand
GGGTTGCTGCGGCGGAGTTGCGCATGGGGTTGGTTGAAACCAAGGTTGGACTGATACCAGGCAGTGGGGGGTGTATGGAAATGGCGAGGAGGGGGAGCGACGATATATTGCCGGCGTTTAATACGGTCTTTGCCGGTGGCTTCAGCAGCAGTGCCTTCCAGGCTCGCGCATGGCGGATGCTCGATGCTGAGGATGAGATCGTCCATGGGCAAGGCCAGCTTTTGCCTCGCGCGGTGTCTAAGTTGCAAGAGTTACTCTTTAGTAACTATGTACCTTTAGATCGTCATACGGTGCGCGTTGCCGGGGATGATGGGCTCGCGCTTTTACAGCAGGCCATAGAAGAGCGCCTCAAGGCAGGATTGATTGGTGAACACGACGCTGTGGTGGGGCGAGCCTTGGCACGGGTTATGGTTGGCGGCGTCGGCGCAGCCCGTGCGATGGAAGAACAGGCTATGCTCGATTTGGAACGCGAAGTTTTTATGGAACTCTGTGCCACCGAGATGACTAGGGCGCGTATCGAGCATATGCTGAAAACGGGAAAACCGCTGAGAAACTGAAAGGATGTTTTATGGGATTGCGCAGCGCCAGTGAATTTAAAGAGGGATTGCGCGATGGGCGCGAAGTATATTATCGCGGTGAGAAGGTGGATGATGTAACCACACACCACGATCTCGGCATTGGAGTCGAGCATGTCGCCTTGGATTTTGAACTGGCAGAAGACCAAGAGCACCGCGACCTTATGACCTGGATGGATTTGAGCGGGGGCGAGCGGGTAAGTCGCTACTTCAAGATTCCGACGGATACCTCCGATTTGCTCAATCGGCGTGAAATGATTGAACAATCGACGCGCCTTGGCGGCAGTGTAGTGTTATTGATCAAAGAAATCGGCACTGACGCGCTATTTGCGCTAGATGTCGTTACAGGCCATCTGGACAAACATGCTGGAGGACAGTACAACCCGCGTGTAAAAGCGTTTCTCGAGCAATGTAAGAAGAAGGATCTCAGTCTCGCGGTTGCCCAGACCGATGTCAAAGGCGACCGCAGCCTGTTGCCCTCGCAGCAGGACCACCCCGATTATTATGTCCGCATCGTCGAAGAGCGGACTGATGGCATTGTCGTGCGGGGAGCCAAAGCACATACGACATGTGCTCCCTATGTAGATGAACTCATTGTCCTGCCGACGCGCGCGGTCAAAGAGGAAGACTCGGCCTACGCCGTATCCTTCGCGGTGCCGGTGAATGCCCCCGGGCTCAAGCTCATCGCCAGTCCATTTGGTTCACCTCCGGTCAGCGAGTTTCACCACCCCGTCAGCTCTGCACATCGGATGATTGATACGCTGACTATCTTCGACGATGTCTTCATCCCTAACGAGCGCGTGTTCCTTAAAGGGGAGTGGCAGTACGCGGGACCGTTGGCTAATACTTTTGTCGAATTCCACCGTTTTACCGCGGCTTCCTATAAACCGCCGTTGTGCGATCTTTTTATCGGTGCCGCGGCGTTGCTAGCCGAATACAATGGCATCGCCAAAGCTAGCCATGTGCGCGAAAAGATCACCAAGCTCATTACCTATACCGAAACTGTGCGCGGGCTGACGTTGGCTGCTGCGCACGATTGCCGGATTAATGACAATGGGACCGCGGTGCCCAATATTATCCTCACGAACCTGGCGAAATTTCATTTTGCTAACAACTACCACCAGGCCGTCTCCTGGGTCCAGGATATCGCCGGGGGATTGGTGGTCACTGGACCTTCAGAAGAGGATATGGAGAATCCTGAGACGAAGGGCTATATCGAAAAATATCTCGGCGGTGGCGGCGGAGTATCCGCTAAGAACCGGCTCAAGGCGATCAACTTGGTGCGAGATCTAACGGCTTCGACATTCGGGGGCTATAACGAGTTGTTGGCCATCCACGCCGAGGGTTCGTTAGAAACCCAGAAGATCACCATCTTACGGGACTATGATGTCGACCGCTGTCTCAAGCTGGCCAAGGAGGCTATCGGAGTCGAATAGATCGCTCTTAAGTTTGAGCCTCATGCAACTAGCCGCTCGTGAATGATTGGTAGCCATGGTTGATCTACAAGAGACCCTTGCGTTAATCGCCGTGCGTCTCAATGAAGAGGCGCGCAAGGCCATATTTGACCTGTTGTCTGGTGAGTTTCGCGGGCGAGTTGAAGATTTAGCTCGGGATGTTGATCCGATGGGCGAGGAGTTGGCGCCGTATCAACAGCGGTTGTTGGTGGGCTTTGAACCTCAAGTTGAGGACGAAAATGGGGAAGAAGGTGAATCTTTAGGAGAAGCGGTGGTGGATGAAACGGTTGCAGACGCCAGTCTAGCCCGCTTCATTGCTGAAGATGCAAGGGATGAGTCTGATCCCCTGGGAGAACTCCCCGAACAGAATGCGATTTCTCCTAGCCATGCAGGTCTCGTTGCCGTATTGGCGATGCTTTGTGCGGCCGGTCCCAAATATGTCGCAGCCGACCTCCTAGTGCATCTGCCTCTCCATTTACAGGGACCGCTTATTGTGAAAATGCTCAAAACCTCCCCATTAAGTGCGACCTCTGCTCTGGATGCAGACCTACGAGAAGTGGTTGAGGTCCTGAGGGAAGCGATGCCCAATCGCGAAGAGTGGGGCATTGAACCGGTCTGTCAAATGCTGCGTTCGCTCGATTCAACACGTCAGGTCCGTCGTTTATTGACCACGGCCGATGAGACGGATCACGAGTCGGTGGTCGTCCTGCAAAACCACTTATTCAACTTTGAAGATCTATTACGCCTATCCAGCCGAGACCAACAAGCACTTTTAGTACAAGTTGACAATCAAATGCTGGGGCAGGCTTTGTTGAGGACTGAAGAGAGGGTGAATCGGGGGTTGCTCGCCAATATCTCGGTCCGTCGGCGAAGCCTGATTGGAGAGGAGGAAGAGCGGTGGGCGGAATCGACGAGCGAGGAAATAGCGATTGCACAGCAGGGCATGTTGTCCCTGGCTCGCCATCTGTATGAACAAGGTAAGATTACGACGTATTTGGGTTCGGTGAGTAGTAAGGGCTTGGAAAAAATTCAATTCGAAGAGGATATAGAAGACGAAGATGGGAAGGGAGAAGGGGGAGAAGTGGAGGTGGGGAAACATATAAATATCAGGGAATTATTGATTGGTGGGCTTGTATTGCTGGTGGCGAGTATTGTGGTTTGGGGAGTGGTGAGTTTGGTGGCTATTGGCGGTGGCCAAAATACTTGGACGGGTAAACGAGTTGCAAGTGGTGAGGGTATAATTGCAACGCCAACAAAGGATCTCGGTGTTGTTGGCGATGTTTCTCTGGGCAAATATTTTTCAGGAAGGGGCGGAAAAAGTGTGCCGATGCAGGCAGTGGTCGAAGTGCCTGGATTGGCACGAGTTGAGGCGTTGCAAGCGACGGAACTCGAAGAGCGTGAAGAAGATGAGGGCGGTCTCACAATGCGCGTGGGAAAGATGCGAACGATGGTGCTCGACGAAGATTTTGTAATGCGTACCCCTATAGTGCTGATTAAGGGGGTGCTGCGGGGGACGGTATTTGATACCCGTGTTGTGCTTGATGCTGGCACGACGGTTGAGGTTGTGCGTGGGGCGGTGGAAGTTCAATCGTTATTGCACGATGGAAAAATATGGCGAGTCGATCGGGGTAGCCTTGGAGTCTTCGATACTCGGGGTAATGGCCGTATAGAAAAAATAAAATAAGAAAGGGGTTAAGCTCTTGCGAAAAAAATTAGTTGAAATATATTAAGTTATAGTTAGATACCAACTTAATCACGGTACAGCCCACTTCCCTGGGCTTGACTTGCGTTCGGATGCAACCCCCTCCCCTCGCATTCGAAAACTCCCTGTTCGAACAATTTAATATTTCAGACTATCATAGCTTAATGTAGCCAAGCGTCCCCACACTGGCTCATGAGCAACAGGAGGGGCATAGTTATGACTACCTTGCAGACCGATTCTCTCGTAGACCAGTATTTCCATGAGATCGAAAACTCTGTTGGGCTATCGTCAGAAGCAGAAGTAGCCATTGCCAAACAAATTAAAGAGGGGGACGAGGACGCATTATCCGATCTAGTCAAAGCGAACCTTCGCTTTGTCGTCAGCGTAGCAAAGCAGTATCAGAATCTGGGTTTGCCGCTTTCGGATTTGATCAATGAAGGTAATCTCGGGCTGATCATCGCGGCGAAGCGTTTTGACGGCACCAAGGGGTTCAAGTTCATTTCCTATGCGGTGTGGTGGATTCGTCAATCGATCTTGCAGGCTTTGGCCGAGCAGTCGCGCATCGTTCGGTTGCCGCTAAACCGCATCGGTGAATTGACCCGGGTCAACAAAGTCTTCAATAAGCTCGAGCAAAGGCTTGGCCGCCCGCCGGAGACGGATGAGATTGCCGAAGAGCTTGAGGTTGAACCCGGCGATATGGATCTGTTGTTGCGTTTGGCGCAGCGACCGGTATCGTTGGAGACCCCTTGCGACGATTCGGAGCCGGATCGCTGTTATGGCGATCTTATTCCCGACGACAGCCTGCCCTCGAGCGATGAGATTCTTTCGAGTGACGAACTCAAGGCCGAGATTGGCAGTGCTATGCATGCGCTGACTGAGGGCGAAGGGCGGGTTTTAAAGATGTATTATGGCTTAGGTGGCCATGAGCCGATGACCTTGGAAGAGATTGGGGCCTATGTCGGCCGGACCCGAGAGCGGGTGCGGCAGATTAAGGAAAAAGCTCTGCAGAAACTGCGCCATCCGGCGCGCAGCGACTCCCTCAAAGAATACTACGCCGATTGACGTCGATGGCTTGACAGATATTGGCGGCCAGACTATTTTTCCTAGGCCATTTATAGCTGATTTATATTTTGTTCCGGAGTAGCTCAGTTGGCAGAGCGGGTGACTGTTAATCACTTGGTCGTAGGTTCGAGTCCTACCTCCGGAGCCATTTTCATGAGAGCGCAACCCTCGATTTAATTGGG
>DQLG01000749.1 GCA_015660315.1 Candidatus Latescibacterota bacterium | reverse complement strand
CTACCGCCAGGTCGGATCCCATATTTTCCGCGGTCGTTTTCCGGTAGCCGATGGTCGTTTCACCGCGGAATTTCGCGTGCCCAAAGATATCACGTATGGCGGGGACGACGGTCGGATCAGCGGTTATGTCTGGAGCAGTGAGCGCCCTTCGGCCTTTGGCTCAGTACGCGGCCTGGTGTTGTCGGGCACGGCGGCAGGTGTTGAAACGGATTTGGTAGGGCCGAAAATCTCCCTGCGTTTCGAGGGGGCCGACGGCAACTCGATTCCGCGCCAGACGGTGTTACAGGTGACGATTACGGACCCGAGCGGCATCAATATCACCGGCGAAACAGGCCATGAAATTGAATTGGCGATAGACGGCGAGTTGTTCGTCTTGACCGAATTTTACAGCGTGCAGGGGGGGGATTATCGGCAGGGGAGCATTGAGTTTCCCTTGCCCGAGTTGGAACCCGGAGAGCACGAGGTTCGTCTGAAGGTCTGGGACAACTTCAACAATTCGTCTCGGACCACTATTACGGTCAAGGTGCGGCAAGGGGCCGGCACGGGTATTGAGAATGTCCTGTTTTTCCCCAACCCGATACGGGATTCTGGCGGTCATTTCACCTATGACCTCAAAGAAGAGGTCCGTGCGGTGCAGATTAAGGTATTTTCGCTGTCTGGTCGCTTGGTTGATGAGTTGGCAGGGGAAATTCGCGAGGGGTATAATCAAGTGGCGTGGATTCCAGGAGCGGATCTGGCCAACGGTACTTATCTTTATAAAATAACCGCGGAACGGAAAAACGATTCCAAGGGTGGTCGGACCGCCGTCCTGCAGGTCGTCAGATGAATGTTGCGAGAGGAGTGCCTTTGTAGCAGTGAGAACGCCTTAGTATTGATACGCTAGGCAGCCGGTTTGTAGACTGCAAACAGCTTTACATATTTTCTCCAGATTTGAGGAGGACTCCGCCATGAAGAAACTGACGATCTTGACGATGCTCGGTCTTTGTCTGGCTTTGTTGCCCAGTAGGGCTCAAGCCACGCCAGAGAGCCGTGCTGCTGTGCTCTTTCTGCTGATTGAGCCAGGGGCGAGAGCCATCGCTATGGGCGAATCCTATGTCGCCATCGCCGACGATGCCACAGCCAGCTATTTTAATCCGGCGGCCCTAGCTGGACAGACCAACAAAAAACTCAATTTTACCCACAGTAAATGGTTGCCTGGCCTAGCCGACGATTTGTCGTACGAGTTTTTAGCTTATTCGGCACCCGTCGAAGGATGGGGAAATATCGGTCTTAATGTCTCGCTATTAAATCTCGGCGAGCAAATTCGCACTGACGAACGCGGCAATACCCAGGGCACCTTTCGCAGCTACGACGTAGCGCTATCGGCGGCCTATGGGGCGGAAATCGGTGAAAATATGTCGGCGGGTATTGGTCTGAAGTTTATTCGTAGCAATTTGGCCGACCAAGGGGCCGGCATTGAACGCGGCAAGGGCGTGGGCAATAGCTTTGCCGCTGATCTAGGGTTTTTGTGGGCCGTTACGCCGACTATTAATTTTGGCGCCGCGTTGCGCAATCTTGGCCCGAAGATCGCCTATATCGATGCCAGCCAGGCCGATCCGCTGCCGCAACATATCGTTTTGGGCATCGCCTACGATCTGATGGATACGCAATATCACGACGTGCTGTTTTCCTTTGACCTCTACAAGCCTTTAATCGCCGATGGTTCCTTTGCCAGTAATTTGCTCAAGGCATGGGCCGACGAGGGTTTGAGCGACGAGTTTAAGGAGATGGACCTGCATTTTGGCGGCGAGTACAAATACGGGCTCTCCGCACGCCAGGATGAGGCTTTTTTCGCGTTGCGCGCCGGCTATTCGTGGGACAGCGACGGCGAATTGAAGACTCCGACCTTCGGCGTCGGTTTGAAATACAATCGCTTCCAGATCGACGTAGCGTATATCACCGGCGAAGACACGCCACAGCAAGACAATACGCGTTTCTCGCTGAATCTCACTTTCTAAATTGGACCATCTATCCTGCCGCAAGGGGGTGCGTGGATGTCGCATCGGCGTCTCCGCACTCGCTAATGGCCATTCTGTGATTCTACCTATTTGATCCGACTAATTCTCTGTCTCCTTTCGCTTTCTGGCGCGGTTGCCTACGCCCAGGAATGGCGCGTTCTCGCCTTGCGGGTCGACTTTCCGCTCGAAAGTCCCGACGAGGGCACGACCACTGGTGTCGGCGCCTTTGACCTGCGTTTCGCCGCGGACGCCGGCGATGATTATATGCCGCCCTATGACTTACCGCCGCATGATCGCGCCTATTTCGCACGGCACTTGGCGGCTTTGGCGCGATATTATCAGACCGTTTCGGACGGCCGGGTAGTTATCGAATCTGAAGTGTTCCCCCGCGTTGAACGATTGGCCTATAGACTGCCGCAAAGGATGCTGCACTACGGCAATGGTCGCACGACCGAAGAGATCGGCGTAAAGTGGATCGAGTTGTTACGCGATGCCATTGAGATGGCTTTGGCCGATCCGGACGGTCCACAATTATCCGATTTTAACAGCTTCCTAGTATTTCACGCTGGAGTCGGTCACGAGACCGGTGAACTCAATGATATCCGCTCGGTCTTTCTCGAAAAAAGCGATTTTGACCGTTTTAATGGAGGGCCGCGGGTGTTGGATGGGGTCGAGGTCGGGGAGGCCTGGATTTTGCCCGAGTCGCCGAGTCTTAATGGTCGGGCGGGTCTCAATGGTCTTATGGCTAAGTTCTTCGGCAATCAGTTAGGGCTTCCGGGGCTTTCGAATTTTGCCGACGGTCTGCCTGCGGTCGGCGGGTGGAGTCTGATGGATGTCGGCGCCAATGCGTTGGGCTTCGTGCTGGCTGACAGTTTGGAACCGGTCATTGGTTTTACTGCCCCGCATCCTATCGCCTGGAGCAAAGCGCGTCTTGGATGGATTGAGCCGCTGGTCGTGCGTCGCGATACGGTCGTCTCACTGTTGGCAACCGATCGCGCTGGCGATTTGCCGAAGGCCTTGCGCGTGCCGATCGACGCCGACGAATATTTTCTGCTAGAGAATCGCCAACAGCGCGGTCGGCGCGGTG
>DQLG01000674.1 GCA_015660315.1 Candidatus Latescibacterota bacterium | reverse complement strand
TTAGGTCGCCAGGCCGCCGCACTGCTCTGCGACGACATTCCCGCCATCGTTGAGGCCGCGCTGTGCTACGCGCAAAATGACGCCGACAAGATCGAGCGCTATGTCCAGATAGCCGAAGACGCCGATTCTCTGCGCGCGCAATTGGCCACGCGCGGCTTGGTCGCCTTCGTCGCCGAAGGCAGCATCCTCCCGCGCCACTCCGGTGTCGACGACCGCCCCCTTGCAGAAGGCGCTATTCCTTTTGCGACACCGGATTCACTCCACGTCGAGTTCACCTTGCCCAACGCCGGACCCGTCTCCGGAATGGGCATCCCGCGCGGCGTCACACTTATCGCCGGCGGCGGTTTCCACGGCAAGTCCACCCTGCTCGCCGCCTTAGAGCGCGGCGTCTATAACCATATCCCCGGCGACGGCCGCGAATTAGTCGTCTGTGAACCGAGCGCCGTCAAGATCCGCGCCGAGGACGGTCGCCGCGTCGCCGGGGTCGACATTTCACCCTTTATCGATAATCTACCCCATGGCCGCGACACGCACTCGTTCTGCACCGACAACGCTTCAGGCTCGACCTCGCAAGCTGCCAATATCATCGAAGCGCTCGCCGCCGGTGCACAGACCCTGCTCATCGACGAGGATACCGCCGCCACCAATTTTATGATCCGCGACCACCGCATGCAGCTTTTAGTCGCCAAGGACCGCGAGCCGATCACCCCGTTCATCGACCGCGTGCGTGCACTTTATGAGCAGCTCGGCGTTTCCACCGTGCTGGTCGTCGGCGGCAGCGGCGACTACTTCGATGTCGCCGATACCGTCGTCGCAATGGATAAATATATACCGCAAGAAGCCACTGCCCGGGCCAAAACCATCGCCGCCGAGCATCCAACCCAACGACAACGAGAATCCGACGAAAACTTCAGCCCACCACCACCGCGTATTCCCCTGCCGCAAAGTCTCGACCCAAGCCGAGGCCGCCGCGAAGTCAATGTCAAAACACGTGGCCTGCACACGGTGCTCTTCGGTGAAGAAACCGTCGACCTTTCTGCCGTCGAACAGCTCGTCGACGCCAGCCAGACGCGGGCGTTGTCTGCGGCGATGCTCTATGCACGGGAGCACTATATCGACGGAAAGCGATCGTTGCGGGAAATACTCGATCTGACCATGCGGGACATCGCCAAGCACGGGCTCGACGTCCTGGACCGACGCCTGGTCGGCTACCACGCGCTCTTCCGACACTTCGAGCTGGCCGCCGCGCTCAACCGGCTGCGCAGTTTACAAGTCGCGGACGAACGCTGATCTTTTAGAGGCACCCATCACCAATGCAAGAGAAAACCCATGCCTTATTTGTATAGCCTGTTATGCATCGGCCTCATGGCCTGCGGCTCCTCCGAACCCATCTCGCCCGCGCTCAGCGCTTATGTCAATGCTCAGGAGGCCCTGGCCGACGACGACTTCGACAAGGCACGCGCCGCCCTGCAAAACCTAGTGCAACACGCCGACCCCGCGCTAAAGTCACTGGTGGAAAAAGTGGCCAACGCAGAGGACATCACCGCCGTGCGCACCGCGTTCAAACCGCTGTCGGAGAAAGTCATTAAAGGTGAGATCCCCGAGGGCCTGGTCCTCGCCTACTGCCCGATGGCCGACAACGACACCGGCGCGCACTGGATTCAGAAGGACCAGCCGCAGTTGATGAATCCGTATTTCGGCGCGACGATGCTGCACTGCGGGGTGTTTAAGGAGTAGGCCGCTCTATATTAGCATACGATATTGCCCTGGAGCCCATAATCAACTAAAATCTATCTTTATGATCAGAGTCGAATCCGCCACCCGTCGCTACGGCAGCCTAACCGCCGTCGACCAAGTCAGCTTCGAGGTCGAAAAAAACGAGATCGTAGGCTTCGTCGGGCCCAATGGGGCCGGCAAATCCACGATGCTCAAAATGCTCTCGACCTTTATCCACCCGAGCGAGGGGACCGTCACCGTCGCCGGCCACGACGCCGTCGCAGAGCCGCTCGCCGTGCGCCACAATATCGGTTATCTCTCGGGCGACACCCCGCTATACCAGGAGATGCGCGTCGACAAGTTCCTGCGCTTTATCGCTGAGGCGCGTGGCCTCACCGGCGACGCGCTGGAGCAGGGCCTCAAAAAAGTCATCGACCTCTGCAGCCTCGACACGGTGCTCAAGCAGCGCGTCAAGGAGTGCTCCACCGGTTTCCGCCAGCGCATCGGCCTGGCCACCGCGCTGGTGCACAACCCGCCGGTCTTGCTGCTCGACGAGCCGACCCACGGCTTCGACCCGATGCAGGTGCTGGCCTTCCGCGACACGCTGCGCTCGCTGCGGGAAAATCGCGCCATTCTCTTCAGCACCCATATCATCGGCGATGTCGAAGCCATCTCCGACCGAGTGCTGATCATCCACCAGGGCCGCCTGCTCGGCGACGGCCGCGTTCAGGATCTGGCCGAACGCGCCGGTATTCCCGGCGCCGGTCTCGAAGAAGTCTTTGCCCACCTAGTCCGCACTACGGCACCTACCCATGTCTGATAGCAAAATTACCGACCGCACCGCGCCGCGCCTTTCTGCCGGCAAATTTATACGCGGCACCCGCATAGTCTTCGGTCGCGAGCTCGAAGCCTATTTCGACTCGCCAATTGCCTATATCTACGCCGCCGTCTTCCTGGTGCTCTCGTGCACCACTTTTATGAATAGCTTTTTTCTCGACGGCATCGTCGATATGTCGCCCTACTTCGAGATCCTGCCCTTTTTGCTGATCCCCTTCGTGCCGGCCATTACCATGCGCGCCTGGGCCGAAGAACATGCCCAGCACACCTTCGAATTGCTAATGACCCTGCCGCTGCATTCGTCCCAGGCCGTGCTCGGCAAATTCTTAGCTGCGCTGAGTTTTTACGCCCTAGTGCTTGCCGGCAGCCTGCCCATCGTGCTGATGCTGGTCTTTCTGGGCGATCCCGATCTCGGCTTGATCTTCTCTAGCTATCTCGGCGCATTGCTATTGGGCGCCTTCTTCCTGTCCTTCGGCCTCTTCGCCTCGGGGCTGACCCGCGACCAGATCGTCGCCTTCGTGCTGGCCATTCTCTGCGGTTTTTTCTTCGTACTCAGCGGACACGAGCAGGTCGTCGAAGTCCTCGACGGGCTGAGCCCAGCCTGGCAGTTGGGCACCTGGCTCTACAAATCGATCTCGGTGCTGCCACACTACCAGGCTTTCGGGCGCGGCGTCATCGCGTTTTCCGACCTAGTCTACTTCGCGCTGATGAGCGGCTTCTTCGTCTGGATGAATCAGCTCAGCCTGCAGAGGTCCAAGTATTGAAGCGGCGCTTCCTGCTGCAGACCGGCCTCGCCTTCGCCTTGTTGTTGGGCGTCGTCGCCTACACGGGGCGGCTGCTCAACCTAGCCGGCGCCTGGAGCCTTGACCTGGCGGGCAACGATATCGCCACGCTTTCGCCAGCGAGCGAAGACTATCTCAACAACCTCGACGCCCCGCTTTCCATTATCTATTTCGCCACCACGCGCGAAAAAATGCCTTCGCATCTCAAAGAGGTCGAATCACAAGTGCGCCGCTTGCTCGCCAGCCTGCGCGCGCAAGCCCCCAAACGCATCGACTACCGAATCATCGACCCCGCCCAGAGCGGACGCGCCAGCATCGGCTACGCGGCGCGCAAAAAGGCCTCTTCTTTTAGCGTGCGACGGGTATTGCACGACGAGCACTCCGAACAAAAGATCTGGTCCTCGTTGGTCCTGTCCCGTGCCGGTGCCCCCGAAGTACTGATTCAGGGCATCGAGCCAGACCATTTGCCCTATCTAGAAGAGCATATCGTCGCGCAATTGCGGGCTGGAAATACGGCGGCGCCGCGCCCGGTTTTCGGCGTCTCGGCGCCGCCGTCTTTCCAGCTTTTGGCCGCCCTGCTCAACGAAAAGGGCCCGGTCATCGAACTCGACCTCGACCACAACCCGGTGATCCCACCCGAAGTCGACATACTATTTTGGCTACAACCGACCGTCGTCACACCCGAGCACACGCGCCAGTTGCAGCGTTTTATCGAATCCGGGCGCAGCGCCGTGCTAGCCGGCAGCGCCTACCAGATCGGCTATGCACTAGACGAAGCGTCCGTCAATTACCAGGTGCGCCGGATGCCGCCGGCCTGGAGCCAACTCTTGCAGCCCTTTGGCGTCCGCCCCCTGCCCGATCTGCTGATCGACAAAAACACCGGCCCGGTTTCGCTCGACTTAGGTGAAGGCGAATTCCGCGAAGTCATCGCGCCTTTCCACCTCCGGGTCCTGCCGGCCTTTTATAATATGAAGGGCTTCGCGATGCCGGCTCGCGGCGGACTCAATTTCGTCGCCGCCAGCCCGCTC
>DQLG01000202.1 GCA_015660315.1 Candidatus Latescibacterota bacterium | reverse complement strand
TAAGCGAGATCGGTGGCGAGTAAGCCCAAACGCTGACTGGATAGCCTTCGCCGTGAAGCTGTATCTCTGCCAAGGTCGCCAGTGCACCATAACGACCAGACTGATTACCGGTGATGTCGATATCTCGGATCTGTAGAAAGCGGATTTTGCGGGGGGAGAAATCCTCTTGGAAAATCCGCACTACCGGAGTGTGGTTATCGATATGCTCATTGCTAATTATATTGTCCCATTTCAGCCCCTCTTCGAGCTGGGGAAAGTCATCACGGTCGTCCATGCTCAAGGGTTTGAGCAATGTGCCATCGGAGACCAGTATACCCGGGCCCAAGAAAGCGCCCTGGTGGCTCTGATTAATACGCTTGTTGAGCACCGATATATTGTCGACCCAAAATACGGCACCTAAGTCATACCAAGCCGTGCCCTTGAGATAAACAGGTGACCAAGTATTGGCCTGCCACTCCGAGTCGTAGAGTCCGTCAGTCGCCAAATTGGGCGCACCCAAACCACCGTTTTCGTAAGAGGCTCCACCGCGTTTTTCTGGCTTTAACGCATAATTGTCGCCCCGCGCCCAGACCTGAATCTCGGAGATACGCGGGACCTCCTTGACATAATAGAGGATCGGCCCGCGCCTTTCCTCGGACAGGGCCTGGTATTTTTCTTCAGCCGCTTGCACGACGTCATCTTGGAGATCAACGAGTAAACCGCCGGCCGTCTGACGCTGATAGACGAGCGCGCCACGTCGCACCTCAGGCAGGGCCTCATAGGCAATACGAGCCTCTTCGCCGGCGCCTAAGAAAGAATCGCGCCAAAGATCAGAATCCGCGACCTTAATGCGAAGGTATTGCACGAATCCCCCAGTGATATCGGCTAAACCGTCCAGATCCCAGTCGGCCCGATCTAGTGGCTTAAGCGGAAAGGTCATTTGCACGTAGCGGCCGTCCGTACCGGGCACGGGAACCAGGACAACCTGTCCATCTGTCTCCCCACCACCACCTTCACCACAACTAGTCGCACCCGCAAAATCTGCACTTTCGTCACGCACACAGCCCTGAGCCAACTTCCCCGCTATGAATCCAGTCGAAACCTGTTTGATTAGAGAGAACTTGAGATTATTACCCAAGGGAAAAGGGAAACGCTCGCCCATTGAGGCGAAGAGCACGAGGGACTTGACCGGTTGACCGAGATACTCATCCTCGAACTGACCGGCGGGGAAGATAATCGTCACCCTGTCGGCGTAGACCACCCGGGCTAGATCAACTTCGAGTTCCCACTCGCCAAGCCCATCGAGATTGAAGTCACCAGGGTCGTCCAGACGACTGGCATAATCGTTCGGGGTATTCGGTTCCCAGTATGTGCTCAAATCGCCGTCAACGACATTGTTGGCCAAAGCGGCGTTGGACTTGGCGATCACACCACCAATGGTCGGATCTCCGCCAGCGCGGACCAAGTCGGGATACGTGAAATCACTAGCCCCGGGGGCGACATTGATATTGCGGCGAAAGTACACTGGCCGCAGACCACCAACGTCAACCTGGAAAATATCCGCTTCGTTAATCGGCACATTCAGGCTTGCGACGAGATCGTTCTGGTAATTCCAGTTTTCCCAGTGTGAAACCCGATCTATACGGATCGAATTGCCGAGCAGGCGATAGGCATCACCGTTTTGAGCCATAGAAAAATTCGGCAGAGAAACTACGGCGAGGGACATCCCCCATATTAACATTAACAGCCGTTTCAAAAGCAATCCTCTCTTTCCGTGTTTTTCAACTTAGGCTAGTACGCTACAGAAACAAGGCGCGTCCGGGCGGGCCCCGCATCGTCAGCTTCGGTAGAAATTCGCAAAATGTATAGACCAGGCGGGACTATGTGCCCGCCGCCGTCACGACCATCCCATTGCTGAGAATACCCTCCCGACGACAATGCACGCTCAATTAAGTGCAGGCGCCGACCGTTCAAGTCAAAAACTTCTAAGCGCACAGGTTTCGGCGTCAACAAGCGCTGGACGTCAAAAATTACGGTCGTCTCATCATTGATACCGTCACCATTCGGCGTAAAGGGATTCGGTTCAATCTTGAAAGTGCTCACCAAATTCTCACTCTGCTGCGAAATATCGGCGGTAACCGCCAGCGAATTGCGGTCCGTGAGCTGGTCGGTCTCGACAAAGTCCACGATATCGCTGCCCTCCACCCTCTGTGGAAGAAAAAAGGCGAGCGTATCAGGTGCTGACTCACTACCGGCGATGCCCAGGATACCATTACTGGTAAAATTTCTTTCAACATCGGATGCTAGGGTGTCGAGAAAGACACTGGCCGAAAAGTTGGTGCGAAAATCGATTACCCGGCTGCGGAAGCGAATTTTAACTTGTGCATCTCGCACTTGACCACCATCGGCTGGACGTATCGTCGGGAAACCGACAACAAACTGGTCGTCGACTACATGCAACTTCCGAAACTGTCCCGCACCCACCTCACCTGCTCCTTCTCCCGCGCTCGTTAACGACAGGATTTCACCATCTCCGAGATCTACTTCCATCCCCTCAATAGCACCAGCCCGAGCTGGAGTAAAAACCTGTAAACGATTAAAGCCGTTGTTATCGGCACCAAGGGAAGCCTTCAAGGCCAACACGAAGGAAGTATCGCGGCCAGCGATCACGCCCACGGCCGGAGCGATCTCGCCAAGCACCTGGTCAGTAATCTGTGGAGCCGAATATTCGATGCGCATGTTGCGGATAATCGTGGCTGCATCCGGAGCTTGGCTCAGAAAGGCCACCTCAACCTGAATAAAGGGCCGCCCGCTCGGCGCATTGACCAGTTCGCCATTGTCTGCCGTCTGGGCACTGCTCCAAAATTCAAGATCGGGCTCAATACGACGGCGCACACTAACCGGTAAGCCGATGTATCCCTCGCGGGTCAGGCGGATCGACTCGCGAGCCTCGGGCAGGGCAGCACTAAAGATTTCCCGAGCCTCAAGGTTGAATTCCGGAGACTCAAGATCCACTTCCTGGCCACGAGTCGGGGAACCGAGCCGTTGGTCAACGATAAGTGCTCCCTCCACGCGCCACTCCACCTCACGATCGAAAAAGTTGACGCGAAAGAGCACATCGGGCTCAGGAGTAACTCCGGTGCGCACGCGCACAATGGTTCTCGATAGCGTGGGATCGCCGATTTTTTCCTCGTCCCAAAAAATCCTCCCCAAGGTCGCTGGGGGCAAAGGAAGCCCATTAGAGGTATATACCGCCTCGGACACGAAACCGTCGGCGTAGAACTCCATCTCGGCTAAATCGTAGTCCAATGGGGTCTGAAAAGCGATACGCGAGTAGCGCAATTGGGTAGGCGGATCGAACACTACAGAGATCGTATCTTCTAAGTTAACCGGCACACTCGCTTCGGGAACAAAAGTTGGAAACGTGTTGCCGATTCTATCGAATCTTGGGAAGGCCAACGGCCCTGTAAACGGATCGTCGAGACTAAGGACGGCAATCACCGTCTCAGTACCAGGTAAACCGCGGAAGAAGGTATAGGCAGAAACACGCACCTGCTCTTCAAGGCTTGGGTAGAGACGAAACAGGCGAATTGGAAAATAGTGACCTAAGTCTGTATAAAGGGTCCATATCTGCCTAACGTCCTGTCCTACCCGATCAATGCGCTCGAAATGGGTCTTTGGATCCCCATCGAAGACGCGCCCCAACCCCTCTTGCAGGCGGATGCCTGTCAATGCTCTTTCAAAAATTCCCAAAGTCGTGAGATTTACCGCTTTGTTGTATTTATCGCCGCCTGGAGGACGAGGAAATGATTCGGCCACATTGATCATGGCCTCCATCTCAACAACGCCGGCCCGGCGCAAAAGCTGGACATCCTCTAAGCCACGCGGAAAGGGGCCCCAACGGGGGACCAGTAAGGTGCCCTCCTCAATGACCGTACCGTCTTCAAGTTCCACGGAGGTCTGTGCCACCACGTCAACCCTAGCCACATGGGTCGAGAAGGTAAAAAGGATGGAATCAGTTGCCGCATCTACTTCATCGGCGGTCAATGTTGGGGAAATATCGGGAACGGGCACCATACGTGCAGGAGTAATGGGGCCAATACCATCTGCGTATCTTTCGAGATCTATTAGCTCAATAAAGGTATTCTCTGAAATCTCACTCTGTTTGATATCGCCCCAGGTTTGGTCTCCGGGAATGGAGAATAGTCGCAACTCCGCGGTAGCATTTGCTACCAAACCCGACAAAACCAGCGCGGCGACACAAATCCCAATTCTCATTCCTTGGCTCCCATATAATTTGCGCTCTGACCCAGATTAGCCTTGGCGATTGGGATCTGACCGACTGAAGCAGACTGCTTCAATACCCCAAAATACTTTAGATGCTCTAAACTGCGTATATACGGTAAAGATTTCAAGTGAAAAGAGAGGGGGGACGTATCCCCCCTCTCTTTTCAGGTCAAACAAGGTTGTGCGGTCTACTTACTCACTCAACGAAGCTTTGATACGGCCCCAAGAGTCTTCCTCAACCGCAGTAGCACCACCGGTGCCGACCAAGCGAGCGTCAACAAACCGCTCCGCATAGCGCCACGTGGCGGCCTGACCGGACAAGGTGTGGAAAGCGCGATCTTGGCCGGGGCCCTGATCGGTATCCGGGCACGAGATTTGGAAACCAATGATCAAACCGTCGACCAGATTCGAAGCCACGCTATCGTCGGGGCTGTTCCAGATCAGATCGTCGAAAGGCGTGCAGAAAAACTCAATGATACTTTGCGTCGGGCCATCGCCAACCGAAACACCGCCACCATCGGCGTAGGGCAACTCGTTGACCCACTCAGCGCCAGCACCCAAGTAAAAGACGTGACGACCACTCGGATCATCTGCAACGGCGATGTACTGCTGTGCAAAGCGGTTGTTGTTCAGCAGTTTCTCTTCATCGGTCCAATCTTCGTTAGCCGAACCAGTATAGTCGCCGCCCGTGTGATCACCGTCGAGCATGCACTCGATAGCCTCGTAGTTCCAGGGGCTAGCACCATCATACTCTCTACCGAAGTAGACATTGTCGACACGTTCCATGGCAAACCAGATCGTGTTCAGGCTTTCGTTCCAACCCGTCCAGATGCGGTAGTCGAGGTCTGCCGGATCGTACTGGGCGCCATCGCCAACCGTCGGGTCCTGGTACATATCAGTGGGAAGAATCGGCGCTTCACCGAATACATCTTCCCAATCGGCAACGCTACCATCGCGAAGATCGATATCGGCCAAATCAGCTTCAGAAACTTCGAAGAGCAAGAAAACCTGCTCGCCAATATGCGCACTGGCACCGCCGGTAAGGCCGCAGACCAGACCGATGGCGATTAAAGCCATTAAAGACTTTCTCATTGTTTGGACTCCTTTAAGAGAAATTAGTTTTTCATATGCATTTGCAGTATTGATCTACTGCCATAAACGACCTGAAGATAAGCCCTTCAGGAATAACCTCGTTCTTCTCTTTTCCTCCTTTCGACCAAATCAATTAATGTGGGAGAGAACCCCTCCCTAAGGGCATTACAATATTTCGTAGAATATGATAGGAAAAACCAGTGGAAGTGTCAAGAAAAATCACAAAGTCACTTAAGTTACTATAAATAATAAATTTATTCGAATACTGGCATTTTATGCGAATTTTATCATTTTTTAACAGCTGGTTCTTCGCCCATCTCCATTCCCACTGCCGCTTTGTCCTTTTGAAATCGTATATGCCTAATCGCGTGCATACCAATCCCAAACGGTCCAGATCCCACTTTCCCGGTAAAAGCTTTGTTAACCCGTTCGAAATAGCTCTTATCGGTCTCACCCGACAAGCGCACCGTGCTTGCCTCGACCGTCCCCATCACAGTTTTCCCCGTCCAATAAGTTGCAGTTATCGGCCTAAATTCTTCGCCGATCGCGCCGTCCTGAAAATCGATCCGTTCAACCTTCGCCAAGGGTATAAAGCGCTTATTTCGACC
>DQLG01000575.1 GCA_015660315.1 Candidatus Latescibacterota bacterium | reverse complement strand
GCGGTTGAGCGAGATTGAAACCACGATCGACGTAGAAACTAACCAGGTTACAATGCTCGCCCAGGCGGGTTTGGTTGGCGAGTGGAAAATGATCTTTACCGCGCTAGAGCTCAACGAAGGGTTGACGGCGTCGGATACAATTTATGTGCTGATATTGTCCCGGCCGAAAATTAGCGATTTTCCGGATACTTTGCGCTTTGCCGAGGATACGATCAACGAGGATCTCGACCTTGATGCCTTTGTCGCAGATATCGACCACGCTTTGGACAAATTGCTGTGGACTGCCTCTGAGGGCGACGATGTGCTGGCCGCGGTAGCTGAGGCCAGTCACGTGGTGAAATTGACTGCGACGCCCGATTTTTTTGGTAGTGAAGTCGTCTCTTTTATCGTCGATGATCCAACGGGTCTGGCCGATACGGTCGTGACGGTGGTTGAGGTTTTTCCCGTCAACGATCCGCCTGAGTCGATCGAGGTGTCGCCGGTCTATCCAGCCGAAGGGGCGCGGGTTTCTGTACCGCTGACCGATTTTTTTTCCGATCGCGACGACGATGTATCGAGCATGCAAGTTTTTCTTGAAGTTGAAGGTGGGGTCAGCGCGGAAATCATCGACGGCCAACTTGTCGTCAGCGGTCAAGCTGCCGGACGGGGTATTGTGCGTTTAACCGCGCAGGATACCTCAGGTGCCGTGGCGCAGACCCGGCAGGTGGCCGTCGTGTTGGGGCCTGGCGAGTCGGTCGGACCAGAAATCCAGCCGTTGGCTGAACAGCGCGTCCTCGGCGGCCAAGCCGTCGAGTTGACTTTGGCTGAATTGGCGGTGGACGACAGTTCGGCGGTGGCATTGCTCTGGGAGGCTGTGCCCGATAGCGGTCTGTCGGCGATTGTCCAGGACGGCCAACTATTAATCAGCGGCGCCAGCGGATTTTCCGGTAGCAGCAAGGTGCAGTTACGCGTTACAGATCCCGAAGGCAATCAGGACCAGGTCGATTTAAAGGTCAGCGTGCTCGGTCCCGACGACGCAAAAGGGCCGCAGATCTTCGCCCCCGGGGTCATCGGTTTGCGGCCGGGCGAGGAAAGGATAGTCGCGCTTGATGAGATCGTTGCTGATCCGGACGACCCGGATGCGAATATCATATGGGATATTTTTCCTTCATCGGGTCTGAATGCTGTATTCGATTCGGGGACCCGGCAGTTAACACTTAGCGCCGGTGAGAACTTCGTCAAGCCGGCTTCGTTGGGGCTTGTGGCTTCGGATCCGAGTGGCGAACGCGCTTCGGCGGAGATACCGGTATTATTTGCGGCACCCGGCGATCCGCCACAAGTAGCCGATTTTAACTCGGTGAGTTTGGATAGTTTGAAGGCCGAGACCCGTTTGGACCTAGATCTGTTCGCCTTCGATGACTTGGACAAAAAAAGTGAGATAGTTTGGGAGGTCGAAAGCGAGCCAGGGATCATTGCGGCACTCGATATGGTCACTCATGAATTAAAATTGAGCCGCGACCCCGATGCAATCGATCCGCCGACCGCGACTCAGGTGCTCCTGAGAGCACGCGATACCGACGGACAGGAGACCACGGCTTTGATCACGGTGGGTTTGCCGCCGCTCTTTTCGTTGCAGCCCCTGCCCGATGTCGAACTTTTTCCGGGGCAGATCGACTCGAGTATAGTACTTAGCGATTACGCCGTCGGTGCGGCGGGTGGGTTGGCTCCCGCGCTGGTATGGCGCGTGGTGCCTTCGACGGCCGTCAACGTGATTCTGGACCCGCAATCGACCCGCGTGCTGATCGGTGTCGCCGATCCGACATTTTTTGGCAGCGAGATTGTCGAATTCACCGCTACCGACGAGTCTGGTCGCGAACGCCTACAGCGCTTGCGGGTGATCCTCAAGGGGGCAGGTCTGTCGCCGCAGATTCGCGTTCTTCCACGTTTGCAGTTGGAACTGGGACAAGTCGACGAGTCGGTTGACCTAGATGATTTTGTCGTCGACGACGATGTCGATGATCAGTTGAATTGGTCGGCTAGCGGGCAGCGACTGATGACGGTCGATATCGCCGCAGAGACGAGAGTAGTCACGCTGACGGCCGGGGACCTAGAGACCGGGGTCGACCAGATCCAATTTCTGGTCCGAGACCCTGCGGGCAATACTGCGCTCGGGGTGATGGAAGTCATCGTCGTCCAGGGGGGCTCTGCGCCAGAGATTGGCGCGTTGCCGCAGATCCTTATCGAGGCGGGCAGCGAAGAATCGCAAGTCGCCCTATCGCCCTTTGCCGCCGATATAGACACGCCGGCCGAGGAGTTGAACTGGGAGGTTCTGGCCGAACCGGGCATCTCCGCCCGGATCGAAGGAGATCAGCTTTTTGTCTCGGTGCCGGCCGGCGAGGCCGGGATTCGCGTTTTGCACTTGACGGTCGAGGACCCGCAGGGCAACCAGACATCGGCCGAGATGGAAGTGTTGATCCAACAGGACGAGGTGCCGCCTGAGTTTACGCTGTCGGTCGGCAGGCATCCCGTCTTCAGTGAACTCTTGGAGTTGCGGATCGCGGCGAGTGAGCAGCTACGCGAAGATCCCGAGGTTGAGGTTGATGACGAACTGCAGGAAGTCGAGCGTCTCGACGACGGCACCTATCGGGTCAACTTTCTGCATCCGCCCGGAAATCAAGAGGAGCGGATGGCCGACATCGAGGTTACGGGATTTGACCCAGGCGGGAATGAGGGCCAGCGAGTGTTGATCGTGGCGCTAAAATGGATGGATGAGATGGGCGGCAATGTGCGCAGTCCGGACCCGCAATTGATGCTCAATGTGACTGATGCCGCAGCTGGGCCGGGCCAGATGGCCGTGCTCTATCAGTTGGGGGAGGCAGAGACGCCTCCCGGCAACGAGGGGCAGCCGGTGTATTCGGTCGATCTATTGCGCGGGCGCAAACTCGACCATCCGGTAACGCTCAATTTCTTTCCCGGTGCCAATGAAGATCCGGCTTTGGGAATTCTGCGCTGGGACGAACTCGGGGGCGTATGGGAGGAAATACCAACCCAGGTCGATCCCGTAACGGATTGGCTGGCGGCGACCGTGGGTGAATTGGGTCTTTTTCGTCTAGGCCGGGTCGAGCCAGAGAATCGGCAGGCGGCGATGAAACTGGGCAGCTATCCCAATCCCTTTTCGCCGAGTCGGGTACCGACCGCCAAGATCGTGTATCAAATTGACTCACCCGGCAAAGTGCAATTGCAGCTATTCAACTCGCTGGGGCACAGGGTGCGGACATTGGTCGACGAATTCCAGGAGGTCGGGGTGTGGACAGCGGCTTGGAATGGGCGCGATGCAGAGGGTACATCGTTGAGCAGCGGCATGTATTTCTATCAATTGCAAGAAGGCGGGCGGCGACACCACCGCGCACTGATCCTGGTGCGCTAAGAGCAATAAACGAGCGGTGTAGTTATGAAGAAAATAAAAGCGATATATATGATCTGGTGCCTGGGCTGGATGGCAGTGCAGGCTACTCCGGTTTCGGCCGGTGCTAATGAGTGGACCCAGGCCGGCACGGGCATAACGGCCGAGGTAAATGCCTTTGCGCAGCATCGTGGACAGAGTCAAACGCTCTATGCTGGTGCGCAAAATGGTTTTTACTACAGCGCGGACGGCGGCAAGAGTTGGTCGTTGCGCGGTCCGAGTCTGGTCGATCGCAGCATATTGAGCTTGGCGGTTGCCCCGGAGAATGGCGACCGGCTCTATGCCGGGCTGAATACCGGCTTGTTCCAAAGCGCCGATGGTGGCGAGTCCTGGGCGGTGGTAGACGCGGTGGGGCCGGGCGTGTTGGCGGTGGGCACCGGGGCGGAGGGCAGGGTATATGCGGCGACCTTTGGTCGCGGGGTGTTTACTAGCCGAGATGCAGGAGTGAGTTGGGTGGTTGCCGGTTCGGAGTTGGAAAGCGATATCATCTTTGCCTTGGCCGCACATCCATTGCAGGCATTGACGGTTTATGCCGGCACGGCGCGGGGTCTTTTCGAAAGCCGCGACGGCGGTGGGAGCTGGGTTTCGGCGGGCGAGAAATTGGATGGTTTGAGCGTGCGCGATATCTATCTTTCTGCCGACCCGCAAGACGCAGGACAGATCGTCGTGGCGACCTATGGGGCGGGCATATGGCTCAGCGGCGACGACGGTCAGACCTGGCAGACGGCCAACGATGGGCTAGGCGATCTCAATGCGCGCAGCGTCGAAGTCGACCCAGATGTGGACCAGTTAATCTATACGGCCACAGCGAATGGCGGCTTTTACCGTTCGAAGGACGGCGGCGCGAATTGGAACGCGGTCAACGATGGGCTGGAGAATTTGACGACGCGCTGGGTGGCAACTGTTACAGATGGCCGCATTCTCGGCGGCGGTGTCGGCAACGGGATTCAGGAGATTCGCTTTGAACCCGAACCACAGATTCGCTTAGGGACGGCGGCCCTGGACTTCGGGATGGTCTCGGTGGGGATGCCGAGTGTGCAGACGTTGGATATTGTCAACGACGGCCAGGTTGACCTAGTCATATCAAATTTGAGTATCGATCGCCAAAGCGGTTTTTCGGTCAGTCCGGCGAGCGCGAGGGTTGCTCCGGGGGCCAGCGTTGCGGTCGAAGTGCGCTTCCAGCCGACGGTGCGCGGCACGGCGTCCACTGCGCTTGTCGCGCGCAGTAATGACCCCGACGAAGACGCGGTGTCGGTCGCGTTGAGCGGTACCGGCGTATTGGCCGAACTCAGTGTGCAACCCGCGGTTATCGCCTTTGGTGAAGTGCGCGCGGGCAGTTTTCTGGATACCACGGTCATCTTGACCAATACAGGCAATGCGGCGTTGAAACTGCGCAATGCATTTATCGAAAATGCCTCGTTTCGCATTTTGAACTTCCAGCCGCAGACCCTGGCACCGAACCAAAGCCTCGGCGTGACGATCCGCTTCTTGCCGCTGGTGGCGCGGGGGATGAGTTCGCAATTAGTGGTTGTAGATGCCATCGGCCGCAATGAGATTGGAGTCGACGGTGTCGGTACGGCACCGGATATCAGTGTGTCCTCCATGGCCTTGGATTTTGGCACGGTGGATCTCCAGTCTTCTAAGACTCTGGCGCTGTCGGTGTCGAATAGCGGCAATATTAATTTGAATATCCTCGAATTGCTACTGGAGGGCGAAGCCTTTCGCATTGATGGAGAGGCGCCTATCACCATCGCGTCCGGTCAGGTGCAAGAGATCAACGTGACTTTCCTGCCGCTTGCCGCAGGGGACGACTACGGATCGCTGCAGATCGAAAGCGACGCTCCCGGGCGGCTCTCCTCGACCACGATCAGCTTAAAAGGCGCCGGCGGGGCATTGGCTTTGCGGCCCTTAACGGAGTTGGTTGCGGGTGTCGGACCGGCGGATATGCTGGTGGTCGATCTCGATCAAGATGGCGCCTTAGACTTGGCCATCGCCGATTCGGCTGGCGGCCAGTTGCGGGTATTGTTCAACGACGGCACCGGTCAGTTCCTCGAACCTGTCGTCTATCCGTCCGCCTCATCGTCCTATGGCGATTGGGACCAACCCGTGGCACTGGCGGCGGCGGCGATTTTCGGCAACGGGCTGGACTTGGTCATCGGCGATCCGGTCGCCCGGTCTATTTCTATTCTGCAGAACGATGGCACGGGTTTCTTCGATATAAGCCGTGAGGACATCTTTATCGGACATCAGATCGCCGACGTGCTCACTGCGGATCTCGACGCCGACGGCGATTTCGATATCGCCGTCGCCAATCGCGATGCTGCCTCGGTTACGGTGCTGTTCAATAATGGCGAGGGCAGTTTCAACGCGCGCATCACCTGCGATGTCGAAGCCGGACCAACGGCGCTATTGGCGACGCATCTCGATCCCGACGAACATGCCGACCTGGTCGTGGCGAATAGCACTTCCGGTACGGTCTCCGTGCTCTTTGGCAACCGCAACGGCGGTTTCGAGACCCGGCAAGATTTTGTCGTCGGTATCGATCCGGCTGCGCTATCGATGGCCGACTACGACGCGGACGGCGACAATGACGTGCTGGTCGGCAGTCGCGGTAGTCGTGATGTGGCAATCTTGCAAAACGACGGCACCGGCGGCCTGACATTGGTCCAGCGGATTAGCGTCGGAGTGCCGGTGGTCGACTTGGCGCTTACCGACCTGACGGCTGATATATTCAGTGATCTGGTAGTGGCCAGCTCGACCGGATCGCATCTGGTTTTTCTCGAAAATGAAGCCGGCACGGGTTTCGTCTCGCGTGATATTCTCACCTCGCAGGTGCCGGTGCGCCGCGTTGGTGTTGCGGATTTGAATGCCGACGGTGCCAATGATATCGTTGCCTTGTTCGCCGGCGAAGGGCAGGTGCAGGTGTTTCTTAATGAAGACGCGCGCCGGCTCGATGCTCCCCGATCGCCAACCGGCGTCAGCGCCGCCGACGTTGGGCGCGACCTAGGTCGTAATATAGAGGTCGTATGGGAGGCACCTGCGTTAGATGAGCAGATCGGCCGGACGACCGAATATGTGGTCTTTCGCTCGACTTCGAACGCAGGTCCCTTTGCCCCGGTCGATACCCTGGCCGCCGGGCAGCGCCGCTATGTCGACGTGGCGGCGACCCTGGCCGACACCTTTTACTATTATGTGGTAGCCGGCAACGCCTTGCTCGCCTCCGGTCCATCGGAAATTGCCGCCGCCGCTTCTAGGCCGGCGCCCTTTTTTGAATTGCAGGTCGTGGACGGGTCTCGTTTCTCGGTCGGCGATACGTTGAAGCTGCGGGCTTTTATAACACCGGCCGAGCACGATCTCGCCGGGCTATCGCTTTTTATGAGTTATCAGGACAGTGCGCTGACCTTGATCGACGCCGACCAGGATTTGCCCGCGGTACAACCTTTCCGGGTCGAGGCTGGATTGAGCAGTGCGACCGTTCTAGAAAATCGTCTGCAGCCTCTGCAAAATAACAAGATGAATCTCTCCTTGGCTCAATTGAACCTCAACGCCGGGGTCGAGCCGGTTGAGTTGGGCGAGATTTGGTTCCTAACCAGCGTCGACACGGTCACTTTTATCACCATCGATGACGAACCAGTCAATAATCGACGTTCCTCAGTGGTCGAAGCGCGGACGGGTGAATGGATCCTACCCTTTATACCAGAGCGGCCGACGCAAGTTTCGATCCGCGACTTTCAGGTGCAGGGGCAGATCCAATTAGAGGGGCGGGCGTCACTCGACCAAGCTTTGCAGATTTCACTATTCTTGGTGGGCACTGTCGGCGATACGCTCGAGTCACCGCTCAACGACGAAGATCGTTTGCGCTCTGGGATCCAACATACATTGGCGGCCGACGGCAGCTTCAGCCTGGTGCAGATTCCCAAAGACACCTATCACGTGCTGGCTAAGGCCTCGACGCACCTGCAGGGGCTAACCGATACGATATCCGTGGGCACAACGCTGCGCACCAGTGCTTCTTTTTCCTGGGTCTCGGTGGATTCGATCTCCCAGGGCACCTTACCTGCGGGTGATGCCAACGACGACAATAGCATCAATCTGGCCGATTTTGGCGTCTTCGTACGGCATTTTGGCACGACTTCGGACGAGCAGGTGTCCTGGACCGAGGCGATAATGGCCGATTTCAACGGCGATGAGAGCGTTAATATCGACGACTTCTTTCTCCTGGCGCAGAATTTCGGTGCGGTCGGGATGCAATTGCTTGCGCCAACGACTGTCGCTCTGCGCCCGGCGGCCGGCAAGATAGAATTGCTCGATGGGCAGGTGCATTTGCAGCAAGAAGGGCAGATCGTCGGATTTTCACTGTTGACGACTGGAATCGAGGCGGTTGATTTTACGACGTCAGGGACGATTTGGGCGGATCGCCAGATGCTGATACGGCACTGGCCCGAAGAGGGCAACACCCGTATAGTCGGAGCGTTACTCGACCAGGAGCAGCCGCTTGCAGCAGCGGGGATCTTGGCGATTGTCGAAGGATCGACCGATGTGTTTGAGGCGGAGTTGTTGCGGCCCGACGGCCAAGTCGAGCGTTTGATCGCAACCCGTGCGCAGCCGCGTCAATCGGCATTGCTGCAAAATTTCCCGAATCCCTTTAACCCCACCACGACTATACCCTTTGC
>DQLG01000731.1 GCA_015660315.1 Candidatus Latescibacterota bacterium | reverse complement strand
TGACGTGCACGGCGCTGGCGTACATGCCGGTGAGGAAACTGGCGCGGCGCGGCGTGCAGAGCGGGCTCTGGCAATAGGCGTGAGTGAAGGTCGTACCCGAGGCGACCAAGCTATCGATATTGGGTGTCGATACGTGTTCGCACCCCAGGGCGGCAATCGTGTCGTAGCACTGCTGATCGGTGCAAATCCAGAGAATATTTGGCGTCATTTAGAAATTCTTGTCCAATGGGAGGGGGTGTTTTCCACTCGGCCTATGGATAAACCTTCACTGCCCCGTCATAGTGGTCTATAATTTCAGCTTGCAAACCGTCGACCACCTTGTTGCACCAATCCGCATCGCTGAGCAGCGGGCGGCCGATGGCAACTAGATCGAATTCGCCCTGGTCAAAGCGCCGCATCAACTCGCGTGCGCTCTCCGGACTGTCGCCAAGAAATTCGTCTGTTACCAGCCCCACATTGCCTACGGTGATAGTCGGCAGATCGGCGATCTTTTTGCTCCAGCCGGCCAGATTAAAATCAGAACCATCAAATTCGGGCAGCCAGAAGCGTCTCGTGCTGGCGTGGAGGAAGTCGATGCCGGCGTCTTTTAGGGCGCACAGTGTCTTTTCCAGCTCCTGTGGCGTATGGAACTGTTTGGCCTCGTAGTCGCGGACGGTCCACTGAGAAAAGCGAATGCCCAGCGGGTAGGTCGGGCCGACCTGGCGGCGCATTTCGCGCACCAGGTCGCAGACAAAAGCGAGCTGCCCGGCGCGCAGAAAACTATCGCGCAAGTAGCCGTGTGCGCCGTGCAGCTCGATGCCATCAAAGCCCATTTTTTGTGCGTATACCGCACCTTTGACAAAGGCGTCGAATAGCTCCTGCAAGGATTTTCCCACGGCCTGTACGACGACCTCTTGGCCCTCTTCGACCACGGCCCTGGCCGCAATCCCGGACCGGGCTATCGGTCCCTGGTGCCACAGCTGGACAAAGGTTTTGCTGCCAGTTGGCTCGATTTGGGCGAGGACGGTCTGCTAGGCTGCTACGGTATCTTCGGCAATACGGGGAATCTGGTCTGAGTCGGCCGCCAGGGGGTGATCGACCAGCGCGCCCTCCGTTATCAGCAGGCCAACGCCCCCAGCGGCACGACGGCGATAGTATTCTCCGACGGTGGCTGTCGGCACCCCGCCGGGCGATTGTTTTCGCGTCATCGGCGCCATGACAAAGCGGTTGGGTAGGGGCACACTAGCTCAATACACCACCGCAGCGATATACCGCTGACTCTGCTCCCGGGCGTCTCCGCTGATCTGGATATCCAACAGATAAATTCCGGGTGGCACCAACGCGTGCGTTAGATCCCGCCCGTCCCAACTGAGTCTCTGCGGCCCGGCCACCACCTCGCGCGTCTCCTCATAGACCAATTGCCCCGACAGACTGAATACTCCGATCCGCAATGGTCGCGGTACCGCCACGTTGACCACGTCCAGCGCCACCTCGATTCGATCGTTGACTCCGTCGCCATTGGGACTTAGTACCAGCGATCGCTGTATTTTTTTGATCAGTAGATCCCGCACTACCGGCAACGCCACCACATTGGTGTTACCCGCCGCCTGATCCGTCGCGTCGCCGGGATCGACGCGCTGGCGGATAGCGTCGCCGGCGCGGGAGTCTTGGATAAAAAGGTTGAATTGCGTCGACTGCTGGAAGATGCGGCTGCGGAAGCGCAGCTCGACGAGATCGCCGTCGCCGATGGCCTGGGGGAAAGTCACCTGGAAACCCGCGTCCGTGGTCTCGCTCGCGACATCCACTGGCTCGTCGTTGACCTTTGCCTGGGCAAAATGCATCGCCACCGGTGCCTCGACGAAGACGCGGTCAAACCCCGTGCGGCGGGTCTGGCCCGGTTTCAAATAGAGACTGAACTCGTGCTCCTCCCCGGGGCTAACCTGCAAGGGCGCAATCTCGCTGACCGCGCTGCGCGCCAGCGCCTCGCTAAAATTGACCGCCAGGTTCCCAAGCTCCGCCGCGAGGCCGGGGTCGTCCCCGGTCATGCGGACTTCGAACTGCATCCACCGCCGCGGCGAAAGCGACTGAAACTCCTGCCCGGAATCGCCGTAGATCTTGCTCCAGGCGCTCCAATCGCCACCGGCGACTCGAGTGGTGTCGATGGGACCCTTGAAACTGGGGATCAGTTTGTCGTAGCGCTTCGCGGTGACTTCCTTGCCGTTCTTGTCAAAAAAGATCAAAATCTCGTCCAGCTCGTTGCCCGAGCGGGTGCGGATCTCGATCCGCGTGCCATGCGGCTCATCGGCCTCCCATTCGATCGAATTGATATTTTTCACGTCGTCGAGGTCGATCAAAGGCGAGCGAAAGGTCACCGCCTGCGGATAGCCTCGGCCAAAGATTTGCAACTCCTCTGCCGACGCCCGGTACGAACGCCGGGTCGCGTTATCCCAGCTTTTCCACAATACGCGCACATGGCGGGTGGGCACCAGGTCGAACTGGTGGTCGGCCGTGCCCGAGACCTGGCGGTTGAAATCGGTGGCCGTGCCCGAAAAGTGCTTGAGCCAGATCAGGCTGCCGTCGGGGGCCAGCGCCCCGTCCGAGGTGAGGACCTCGTAAAAATTGAAGCTGAACGACCGACGCGTGAGGCGATAGGACGTGGTAATGCCCCCGGCGAAGCCGCCGCGCACCACCACCCCGCCGACGATCTTGACTCGGTCGACCCAATACGTGGCCCCCAGGTCCAGCGTCAACTGCGAGAACACATCCTGGCTGGCCTGGGTTGCCCGCCGCACACGCCAGAGCGATACCAGATCGCCGTCGAGGATCACGCGGGTAGTGCCCAGCGCCAGCGTCTCGGTCTCCTTGACCGCGAAAGCGTCCAGCACGACATCGAGTTTGCCCCCGCGCTCCAACACGCCGAGAGAGATATTATCGCCCAACGCGTCGACCTGCACTTCCAAAAGCCGCGCCCCTGGCACCGCTTTCAACGACACGAAACGCACGTACTGGATCGGCGAGTGATCGGGCTGATCCAGTTCGAAGACGACTTTGTGGCGCTTGTTCTCCTTGTAGCGCTCGATGATCCGGTAGGCCAGGGTCCCCTCGATCGGATTCGCAATCTGGTCGAGGAACTGTTCGCCGGTCGACAGCATCAGGTTGAAGAGTTCAAAAGGCGGAGCGGTCTCGTCGAAGATCAGCGTGACTCGCCGCGACGAGACCCCCCGGCCCAGATCGAGTTCCAACACCCCACCCTCGACGCCCATGTCCGGATCCGGGCTCCAACCCGTGCCCAGATCCCCGTCGTATACCAGCCGCGCGTCCTGCGAATTCGACCCGGCGCTGCGGATGCCCCCACCGAAGTCTTCGGCGTTGAGCGCGGCATTGATATCCCGTTCGATGCGCACAGGTTTGATCCCGCCCACCGGGGTAAATTCTATATTGCCCAGCGGCAGCTCCCAGTCCGCCCAGTCCCGCGGCGAATCGAAGCGCAACTGCTCGGTAAATAGCGGTTGGGGGACCAGCAGCAGGGCGAATAGCCGGATGAAAGTCGACACGAACATATTGGTATCCCTTTGTTCAGACGGGTAGGCGGCACAGCGCAAAACGCATTGTTAGGCGTAACTGATTATGCAAAATGTTCATGTCTCAGTGACTATTCCGCACAATGTCTGCGCCTAGTTTTCTCAGTATGTACTATGAGGTTGGGGCCAGCGGTAGTGTGGCGCCCACGGCAACTCATGACCAAGCCGGTGTGCCGCACGGTGCCACCAACGCGGATCGGCCAGTGCTGCGCGAGCAATGCATAGGAATTATAAAGGCCTTTTAGGGGGCCGGGTCAAGCGGAGGGGGGTAGTGGAGCGGCCTGGCCTACGATATGCCCTCGGGCCTAGTGGAGTGCCGGCCGGGAGCGGGGCGCCCGCGCCCGGCTCGGTCCCGTACGCAATACGGGTTGTTGAATTCGAGGACGATCTCGTCGAGTAGACTTGCTCCCATCGCAAATAGAACAGCTCTGGTGGTGATCCGGCGCAACCTGCCCGGTGAGCATCGGTGCCAGTGATTTTCCGGTCATATTCTCGGGAATCTGCTGCCTGCACAACTCCAGCAAAGTCGGCGCCTTGTCGCTCAGCTCCACCAGCGCATCCGAGCGCTGAGCGCACAAGCTC
>DQLG01000837.1 GCA_015660315.1 Candidatus Latescibacterota bacterium | reverse complement strand
GATCGTTCTGGATCTATAGGATATTTAAAAACCAATAATTCTCCCACCCGAGGCGGGCGGAATCCCGGCAGGCGCCAATCGAGCCAAGGGACCAGCGCCCCATAGGTCATTTTGTCGAGCAAAAGACAATCGCCGGCCAACAGGGTATCTTCCATAGACCTCGAGGGCACCCTAATACCCTGCACGACGAAGATCCGTAATGCGACCGCAAGTAAGACCACCCCAGCGACAATCGCAGTGTTGCCGTACCAGCGCCCTCGTTGCTTAGCGCCCCCTTTCCCCCGCCGTTGCGGCTGAGCAGCGAGCGTCTTGCCCATACCTCAGTCTTCCATTTTGAGCGCGGCCAAGAAAGCTTCCTGGGGAATCTCCACCTTGCCGAACTGCTTCATCCGCTTTTTGCCTTCTTTTTGCTTCTCCAGCAATTTGCGCTTGCGCGATACGTCGCCGCCATAACATTTGGCCGTGACATTCTTGCGGAAGGGCTTGACGACCTCGCGCGAGATCACCTTGCTGCCGACCGCGCCCTGGATAATCACCTCGAACATCTGCCGTGGAATAAGCTCCTTGAGCTTGGCGCACAATTGCCGCCCCCAGACATAGGCCTTGTCGCGGTGGATGATGACCGAGAGCGCGTCCAGCGGATCGCCATTGATCACGATATCGAGCTTGGACAATGGGCCGGCGCGCATCTCCTTGTGCTCGTAGTCGAACGAGGCATAACCCTTTGACACCGACTTCAACCGGTCGTAGAAATCGATGACGACCTCGGCCAAAGGCATCTCGAAGCTGAGGATCGCCCGGCTCGCATCCAGGTACTCGGTGTTGATATAGACGCCACGGCGGTCAGTGCAAATCTTCATCACCACACCAATATATTCGCTGGGCGTTAGAATCTGCACGGAGAGGATCGGTTCCCGCACTTCATCGATTTCGCCCGATGGCGGCAGATTCGCCGGGTTTTCGACTTCGATCACATCGCCGTCCTTGGTCAAAATTTCATAGAGCACATTGGGCAGCGTAGTGATAATTTCAACATGGTATTCGCGGTCGAGGCGCTCCTGGATGATTTCCATGTGCAACAGCCCCAGGAAACCGCAGCGAAAACCAAAACCCAGCGCCGGAGAGACCTCAGGTTCGTAGGAGAAGGCCGCGTCGTTGAGCTTGAGCCGCTCCAAGGCGTCGCGCAAAATCTCGTAATCATCCGGATTGATCGGATAAATTCCGCTAAAGACCATTGGTTTGAGCGGTTGATAGCCAGGCAATGGTGTTACTTCGGTATCTGCGGCTTCGACGACCGTGTCGCCGACATTGGCCTCGGCTAGGACTTTGATACCGGCCACCAGATAACCGACCTCTCCGGCTTTGAGGTCTTCGGTCGGCAACCGATTTAAAACCAAGCTACCGACCTCCTCCACGTCATAGAGTCGACCGGTGGAGTGAAAACGAATTTTCTGCCCCTTGCGAATACTGCCGTCGACCATGCGGATAAAACAGATAACACCGCGATATTGGTCATAGACTGAATCAAAAATCAATGCACGCAGCGGCTCATCCAACTGGCCCGAAGGGACCGGCACCTGTTCGACGACCGCTTCGAGCACATTTCCGATGCCGATCCCCTCCTTAGCGCTGATGTGCAGGATTTCATCTGCTTCACCACCGAGCAAGTCGTGTATTTGTTGCGTAACGGATTCAACTTGAGCGGCGGGCATATCGATCTTGTTGAGCACGGGGATAATCGTTAGATCATTATTCATCGCCAAGAGCAGATTGCTCACCGTCTGGGCTTCTACCCCCTGAGTCGCGTCTACGACCAGAATCGCTCCTTCACACGCGGCCAAACTGCGAGAAACTTCATAAGTGAAATCCACGTGCCCAGGGGTGTCGATCAGGTTTAATTGATAGATCTCGCCGTCGTCGGCCTGATAATTCATCCGCACGGCGTGGGCTTTAATGGTAATACCGCGCTCACGCTCCAGGTCCATACTGTCGAGTACCTGCGCCTGCATCTGTTTAGCCGTCAGCGTCGCGGTCTTTTCCAACATGCGATCAGCGAGCGTCGACTTGCCGTGGTCGATATGGGCGATGATGGAGAAATTGCGAATTTTATCGAGGTTCATTTGGCTGGTCGATCGGGTTGATTCAAAGGGGCTAACAGCTTGAAAAACATGGGGAATATCCCCAACAAAATAACGGTCAGGCCCTGTGCCGTGTCAAACCACGAGGCCTAATTACCCCGCTGATTTTTTAGCAATTTCTCAAGATTGCGCAAAGCCTGCCGATCGTCGGGAACAAGGGAGAGAATCAGACGGCAAACCTCAATCGCCTCGTCCAGCCGGCCTCGTGCAGCGTACTCAGCGGCAAGACCTCTCCATAGCTCGGCTCGCTCGGGAAAATCGCGGGTTAGCGCCTGGTATATTTCAAGTGGATCCTGTCCGCCCCGACGCATCTGCAATATCTGCAAATTGACCACCGCCTCCGGATGCTCCCCCGGCAATAAAAGCGCCTGCTGCAACGCCTGCTCCGCCTGGTCAAACCGGCCGAGATTCTGATAG
>DQLG01000853.1 GCA_015660315.1 Candidatus Latescibacterota bacterium | reverse complement strand
TTTTTCATGGGTCGATGATCCAGGGGAAAATTTCACCGTCGATACGACGCGAACTGGCAATGGACTGGAAATCACTATAAAGGGCAAGGCGGACTTTTCAGGCGATGGGCGGATCTCGTTTCACGCGATCGCTCCGGACGGCCTCAGCGATACGATGGTGTTGTTTTTTACTTCATCCGAAGCGTTGCCACCCTCGTTGATCAAGAATGAGATCAAAATTACGATTTCGCCGGGGGGCGATCCGCAATTGGAGCAACTCGACGGTTTCGTCAACGACCCGGACAATTCGCCCGACGAGTTGCAATGGATCGTGCCGCCCGGATCCAATAGTGATATCGGCATTGATGAGGATCGGCAGCTTTCAGTTAGCGCACCGCTGAAGTTTATCGGTTATGAGGAGGTTTTGCTCACCGTGTCCGATCCAGGTGGCCAAGGAGACCAGCTCAAACTGCGGATCTATTCGTCAGAAGGCGATCCGGTCGCCGGTGGCCTGCCCGATTTTATTCTCGATCGCGGGGAGACCGACCGATCGATAGATCTCGACAACTATTACCACGATTCGGACAACGCCGACAGCGAAATATTCTGGGAAAAGCTCAACACTTTTGACCAGAATAATCTTGAAGTCAATGTCGATCCGATCACGCACAGCATTACGCTTTTTGTGCCGGAGACGGCGGCGTTTGGTACTGAGACCGTCATTTTTCGCGTGACTTCGCCCGAGGGGACATCGGCCAACGATACGATGTTGGTGACCATTCGTGCGGGTGGGGGCGGGTCGCCATCGGACGAGTTTAGTCTGCGGGCCTTTCCAGGGGATCTGCAAGTGCCGCTCGGGTCGATCACCGAAGTATTTAATTTGAACGATTTTGTCTTGGCGGCAGGAGATTTTCCCGTCGAGAGTCTAAGCTGGCGGGTCGAAATACTGGCCGGCAATAATTCGATCCCGAGCATACGGGACGATAAGACGGTTGCGGTATTCGGCTTTAGTTCGGGCACTGATACGCTGCTTTTTACCGCGCAGGACAGTTTGGGACGAACCCAGAGTTCTACGGCGGTGGTGAAGGTATTCGGCGAAGACGAAGTCCTGCGGCTATTGTCGATTCCGGATATACAGTTTATCGCACAACAGAATTTCACCGGTTTGCAGCTAGCCGACTTCATCGCGGACACGCTCGCGCATCCCGACTCGTTGGTTAGCTGGACCTATAAACCGGTCGGCGAACAAGGTTCGCTTTTTGTGCGGGTCAATACGGACAATACCGTTTTCGCGACGGCCGCCGATACGATAGAGACCTTGGGGGTTTTTATCGCCCGCAACAACGAAATGGGTGTTGTTGGCCGAGACACGGTGCGGATTCTCGCGCTCGATCCCTCATTGGCCAGCCGCCAACTGCAGGAGTTCTCGCCTGTGGTTTTCTCCGCTGGTACGGCGGATTCGACCATTGTCCTCGACAAGTTTTTACCCGTCGATTTTCTCTCCGCTGATGGCACTGCGCCGTCGACGAACTGGGCGGTGTCGGGGCAGAGTATAACGCGGCCGGTGATTGATACGCAGGCGCCGCATTTATTGCGAATAGATAGTATCGGCGACCGGGTAGGGGTCGATTCGCTGACCTTTACCGCGGACATCGGTGGGGGGTTCCAGGCGACCGGCACGATGGTCGTGACGGTTATCGAGCCGGTCGATGAGTCGACCCTGGATTTGCAGGTAGTGCCGAACCCGCTCGACGCCAGTTTTATCGATGTATTTGTTGTCGCTCGCCGCGAGTTGGCCGGCACGCCGAATGTAATCCGCTCCTTTGAGACCATCGATAGCACCGTCGCAGTACGCCAGATCGAAGAAGATCTGCAGGGGCGTGGCGTGCTGATTTGGACCGGTGGAATACAGCTTCGGTCCGGGGCCAGCGGCCTCGTCAGTTTCGAGGCGCAAGCGTTTACTGTGTTGGGCACCGATGTCCGCGATACTGCTTCGGTGAAAATAGCTGCAGTGGTGGTGGGAAAAAGGGCGGTACTGGCCCATGGTGGTGCTCGCCTAGATCTACCGGCTGACGCGGTCGCCGGCGGGACGACGGTATTGCTGCAGGTCGCAGACAGACAAGCGGTAGAAGAATCTGGAAATGCGCAATTGTCCCTTGTGCACATGGTTGATATCTATCCTTTGGGGATGCGTCTCGACCGCCCCGGCCGCCTTGCCTGGGATGGAACACGGCAGGCTGGAGAAGGTATTTACAAATATGAAAACGGCGATTGGCGCTATCTTGGAGCCAGCGGCCAAAAGGTCGAGCTGACACAATTGGGGCGCTATGGCATTCTGCGCGACCAGTTGCCACCGGAATTAGCGATCGTCGCGCTGCCGGGGACGGGGCAGAGCGAATTAGTGGGAGAAGTGGTTGACCTAGGCAGTGGCATCGATGATGCGGCGCTGCGTCTTTGGGTAAATGATGAGGAGGCGAGCCTGGAATTTGACGGCCAAACTTTCCGCTGGCAAGTGCCGGAGGAACTGGCCGGGGTGGCCTATCGACTCGAACTCAGGGCTAAGGACCGCGCCGGTAACGAGAGGGTGCAAAAGCTGGCGATCGGGGGGTACGCTCTACCTCAACAAGCGCAGCTCAAAGC